>NZ_JAPSIW010000550.1 GCF_031178505.1 Streptomyces sp.
GAGCGCTGGTACAGCTGGCATAGGGGCGCAGCGCCTTGATGATCTTTTCCGGGTCTATGTCCTCGCGAACGTGAGCCGGACGGTTATCGGGAGAGTAGTTCAACGCGCCTGGGCAGAGCCCTTGCCCCTCGACTACGAAACGGGTGATCACCTCAGAAGTCCTCGCTTCGAGCAGCAGGTAGGTGGCCCGGGCCTGGATCAGCCGTACCTCGCCATATCCCCGGTAGTCGCACTTGATGTTCGTGAGAGTGACGGGTTCCACGTACTCGCAAACGACCAGCTGCGCGGTGTACGGCTCGCTGTCGGGTGTCGTCCAGTGAGGGGGCAGGGTCTCATCCATCTGGAAACGAAGATCGACCGAATGCGGGCCTGGCCCGGCGTACGGCTTCGCGTCTTCGGTGTAAGTCGTGGGGTATACCCCTCGCCCGGACACGGCAGACGCTGGGCACGGGTCGGTGGGCAGGACGGGTGAGCTGGGCTCGAACGCCGTACCGTCCACCACCAGGACGACCATGGTCACGGCAGGAACGATGATCAAAGGGGCGAGAACCGCCGGTCTTATCTTGAACATCGCGCCTCCGTGATGCACGTCAGCGACAGCGGCGAGCCGGACGAGATGACTCGCCGGTGCCCAACGGGGCAGGCGCTCGCGCTGTCGTCCTCGCCCATGCTGGCTGCCCAATTTCCTGGCAGAATACCCAACTTCGCTGAACTGTCTGTCATCGCAGTTGGACCGCTGACGGGTCTCCCCGCACTGGGTGGCCGTCCGATCAGTGACCACCCACGACCGTGGGGCAAGTGTCAGTCATGAGGAGATGGCGCAAGCGGATCGGCGCGGCGGTGGCGACGGGAGTCGTGATGAGCGTCGTCGTAACTCTGGTGGGCGACCAATCGTGGGGATGGGACTTCGCAGCCCGTTCCCTGACCCTCTCGGTGCTGTACGCGTTGTTCGGGCCTGTGATAGCACGCTCTCGACGGCATGCCGAGGAGCGGGACGCTCAATACATGAGGGATATCCAGGAGGCGCGGCGCGGTCGACGCTGACGAAGTCGGTAGCCTCGCGTCACTGCTTAAACGTGCAGCGCTCGTGGGTGCTCTGGCCACGACTCGGGCGATGATCTCAGCGGGGCCCGGGCGGGTGGCGAAGGCGGCCCATCCCGGCCGGTGTGGGCAAGCCGCCATCAGAGGGGTGACTTGCCCACGCCGGCGCCGCGTCTACCGGCGGCGCCCGAACAGGCCGCGGCCCTTCCTCGCCCTCTCCTCCGCTTCGGCCGCCTCCCGGGCCGCGGCTTCCTCCGCCTGGCGTCACGCGGCCTGCTCCGCCTGCACCTGTTCCCAGTGTTCGTGCAGGCACGGTTCGCAGAGATCGCGGTGCTGCTGCGCCGGGTGGTGCCGGATCGAGTCCCAGCGGTCGTCGGTGAACTTCGCTCCGCGGCGCCTGCACACGGGCCGCTGCGCCTCGCGGGCCGCGGCTTCACGCTCCTTCTGGCGGCCGCGGGCCTGCTCCTCCTGCACCACGTGCAGCCGGTCACCGTCGGGGTTCGGTCAGCGTCTGCCACTCATCGCGCCCGAGCCCGCGCCATGACCTCCCCGGCGCCCCATCAGGATCGGCCGTGATCCGCTTCAGCTCGGTGACAGACCACGGACACCGCCTGGTGGTAGTCGACGGCCGTGATGTCCCCGCCCGGGTACGGGGTGCCGGCGAAGTAGGAACGGGTTCGGGCGGGGTCTGTAGGCTGGTGTGCGTGCTGGCGGCGGTTTCGTCGGTGGCTGTTGGTTGAGGGCCGGTGGTGTGCCGGGGCGCTCCTTGTGAGCGGCTCTCCGCCGGCCCTTTCGACTGTCTCTTGCACTGCTGGACCTGGCGCGGGCTGCGGAGCCTGACGACCTTAACGCCGCGGTCGGCGGTCTCGGCGACCTGGCGAGCGTAACGGGGCCGGTTGCTGCGGTACTTGCGGACAGAGATACGCAGCAGCGACCGACAGGAGCAATGAACGAGACCTCGCCCAGTACGAGCATGGCCATGGCCCACGTCCGGGAGACAGAAGCGCAGACCGCACCGTCCCGCCCTCCCCGGCGGGCGGGACGTGGATCTCCCGGACGGTATCGATCAGGTCGGGGAACCGGCCCTCCCGGCGTGCCTTGGCTAGCTGCGCCGCTGCCGGAGCTCCAGTCGACAGTGAGGCCGGCTGTCACGGCGTCGAGGTCTCGGAGCAGGTGGAGTGCGAAGCCGGTGAGGCTGGACAGCTGGCCGGCGTCGACTGCGTCGCTCCAGGTGGGGAGCCTGGAGTCGAGGCGGTCGGTGAGGATCTATCCGAAGCTGCGGACGTGTCCGGCGGCCGTGCCTAGTTCAGGGCAGCGGTCCCTCCTTCAGGCTGACGCAGTCGTCCTCGGCCAAGGTCGTGGGGTGGCGGGGGAGCCAGCCAGTCACCTGCCTTACCGTCGGCGGCCGTGGCGGTGCGGCGGCGGGTGCCTCGCGCAAGGCGGTGATCTAACCAATCCTTCGCAATTCGCCAGTACCCCGCGTGGTGACCAGATGGGTCCCCAGCCGACCCGCGACGCTGACCGAGATCGAACAGCTCCGGCTCAAGACCATCCCGGCCAACTGCCCTGAACTCGGCGCCCTGACCGGTCACGTCCGGTCCTTCGCCCACATGCTCACCGAACGTTAGGGGCGAACAACTCCCGCAGTGGCTCGACGCTGTCTGCCAGGACGACCATCCCAGCCTCCACGCTTTCGCGGCCGGCATCGACCGCGACGCCGTCATCGCCGGCCTGACGCTGCCCTGGAACTCCGGAGTCGTCGAAGGCCACGTCAACCGGATGAACATGCTCAAGCGCCAGATGTTCGGCCGTACTGGCTCCGCACTGCTCCGCACTGCTCCGCAAGCGGGTCCTCCTCGCCTCGTGACCGATGTCAGTGGCTCCTGGAATCCTGCCTTCGTCCGCGACAGCCCTATCAGGAGCAGTGCATGGGAACGTGGGGAACCGGCCCCTTCGACAGCGATCTCGCCGCAGACTTCGTCGATGAACTCGAAAGACTCACCCACCAGCAGGTCATCGAAGTGCTGGAGCGGACATTCCAGCGAGTCACCGACTCGGGAGAACGCATCGACAGCGGAGACGGAGCCGAAACCGTTGCCGCCGGAGCCCTCGTCGCGAGCACCCTCCCGGACAGTCCCATCGTGACTGACCCGGACGACAGCCCCAGCCAACCGCTGCCCGAGCTGCCGGCCTCCCTGCGCGCGTCGGCGAGACTCGCACTGGACCGGGTTCTCCAGGACGGATCAGACATGGCAATCGGCTGGGTGGACAGCGCAGACGCTGAGCAATGGCGCCAAGAAGTACGGCAGATCCTCCGAGCACTCGAAACACCCAATGATCACTAACCGTGACCGCTTCACGGAAGGGCCAGAACCCGAGAACTGACAGCAGTTGTTCAACAGTTTCGACAGCGCGGAGCGGTCTGACATTTTCGACCGACGGTGGCCTGATGACACCTGTCAGAACTCGGGCCTAAGGTGTGCCGGTGATCTTCAAAAGGAAGCAGAAGGCTGCGGACTTGGCCACCGTCATGTCAGAGCTGGAGCAGGCAGTGGCCGCTCGCGACGGTGGCCGCACCGAGCGTGCATTCAAAGCGGCGATGAGTGGTCTGCAGTCGGCGACGGGCACCGAATGTGTGCCGGTGGGACCCCGGTTGGCCGCGCTGCTCCCCGCCTTTCCGCCCGCCGGTCCGCGCCCGATGCTGGCGACGATGGCTGGTTTCTGCGTGGAACGTGGTGCCGATCCGGTGGCCTGTGCGGAGCCGATCCTCGACGGCACCCACCGGGACCTTCTCGATGCCCTGGAGTTCGCCCGCCGCTGGTCCGCCGCCGGTGCCGGGGACGAACTGCCGAAGGTCGACGAGGAGATCATCGACGACGCGCTGATGGCACGGCTGGGTGGCGAGGCGCACGAGGCATTGCGGCTGGCGCTGGCCTGGTCCTCGGTCGAGCAGTGGCAGTCCCCCGCGTTGGCCGTGCTGTGCCGCAGCACCGAGGTACGCCGTCGGCACGCATCCGCGCTCCTCCCCGCCTGCCGCGACCTGACGGCCATGGAGCGGCACGACCTCAAGTGCCTGGCCTACGCGCTGGCGATTTTGGACGACGAGCCGCTCGTGGTGTTGCACCGGCCCACCAGGACCGGGTTCGAAGTGCGCATCGGGGGCATCGGGGACAACTTCCAGTTGCACACGCTGCTCGCTCACGTGCTCGTCGGCGGCGGCCACGTGCCCGGTACCCCACCGTCGGCGGAGAGCGTCCGCCTGGCCATGGACCCCGAGCCCGCCCAGGGGCACACCGGGACCGTCGCGACCGGGGCCTTCGAACTCCTCGCCCCGGACGGGGAGCGGATCTGGGACAAGGGGCTGCCCGACGACATCCCCGTTGTGGAGGGACACCGCCTACTCGTGCTGGACGAGCCGATGTACCCGCGCAGTTGGAACGCCGACCGGTTCTTCCCGATGCTGCCGGCGACGGCCGAGCTGACTCGTGTGATGTCCGCCGACGAGGTCCAGACGTGGTTCGCCTACACCTGCTGGACGAGCTGACTCACGGGGCGGGGGCGGGCAGCGGCCGGTAGGCACCGTCTGCGCGGGCCTGCTCGATCTCGCTGAAGAGGGGCAGGAGGTAGGCGCCGTTGAAGGCCTGTGTGCTCATGCCCGACCACGGTAGAAGCCACGAGGCCTTGAGAGGTAGCGAATTTGTGTGCTGCCCACGGCCGGGAGCGTTCATCGGCGAGGAGCTGCCGGTGAACGGGGCCCGCGTCACGATCATCCCCCGACGGAGAGACCACGCTCTCGCACGGCCGGTGGTCAGCCGCTCTC
>NZ_JAPSIW010000551.1 GCF_031178505.1 Streptomyces sp.
AGTTTGCTGGTGGCGTCGGACTCGCCGGCGAGGAGCGGCCGCAGGCCCGCGTAGACGCCCTCGACGTCGTCCCGGGTGAGCGGGGTCGCCAGCACGCTGTTCACGTGGTCGAGCAGGTAGTCGATGTCGGCACTGGAGGCGGCCGGGTGTGCCTTGTCCAGGTCCCAGTCGGTGTCGGTGGTGCCGACGATCCAGTGGCGGCCCCAGGGGATCACGAACAGCACGGACTTCTCCGTGCGGAGGATGAGGCCGGTGGTCGAGTGGATGCGGTCCTTGGGCACGACCAGGTGGATGCCCTTGGAGGCGCGGACGTGGAACTGCCCCCGCTCACCGATGAGGGCCTGGGTGTCGTCGGTCCAGACACCGGTGGCGTTGACGATCTGCTTGGCCCGGATCTCGTACTCGCCGCCCGCCTCGACGTCCTGGACGCGCGCGCCGACGACGCGCTCACCCTCGCGGAGGAAGCCGACGACCCGGGCCCGGCTCGCGACCCGGGCCCCGTAGGAGGCGGCGGTACGCACGAGGGTGGTGACGAAGCGGGCGTCGTCCATCTGGGCGTCGTAGTACTGGAGGGCGCCCACCAGGGCGTCCTTCCGCAGACAGGGGGCGACCCGCAGGGCGTGGCGCCGGGAGAGGTGCCGGTGGACGGGCAGGCCGCGTCCGTGGCCCGAGGAGACGGACATCGCGTCGTACAGGGCGACGCCGGAGCCCGCGTAGAGCCGCTCCCAGCCCTTGTGCTGGAGGGGGTAGAGGAAGGGCACGGGTTTCACCAGGTGCGGGGCGAGCCGCTCCAGGAGCAGGCCGCGCTCCTTGAGTGCCTCCCGGACGAGGGCGAAGTCCAGCATCTCCAGGTAGCGCAGACCGCCGTGGATGAGCTTGCTGGACCGGCTGGAGGTACCGGAGGCCCAGTCACGGGCCTCGACGAGGCCGGTGGAGAGGCCTCTGGTGGCGGCGTCCAGTGCCGTCCCGGCGCCTACCACTCCGGCGCCGACGACCAGCACGTCCAGCTCGCGCTCGGCCATGGCCGCGAGCGCCTCGGCGCGCTCCGCGGGCCCCAGTGTCGCTGTCCTCACGTCTGCTGCCTCCCGTCGTCCCCCGTCGGTCCCGCGTACCCGCCGACCGCGTGCTCACGCGGACCGGCGGCAGCACCGGACAAGTGTGGTCCGGCTCACAGCTCGATTTTGGCCCGGCCCGGTGACTTCAGCCACCGCCCCTCCCCCGCCCTGTGGATAACACTCGGCGACGTGCGGCCCCGCAATGCCACATATCGGTCATATTTACGCCTAGTCTGACAGTGCGTTCGCCCCGTTCTGTCCACCGGGCTTGCGGACCGCGTCCCCTCCGGCTACAGGGAAGGACGGCCCACCCCCATGCCCGCTGATCTCGCCGTCATCGGCCTCGGCCACCACGGACTCCCCCTCGCCCGGGCCGCCGTCGCCGCAGGCATCGACACCATCGGCTACGACACCGATCCGCGCCCCGCCACCGAACTCGCCGCCGGCCGCCCCCCGGTCGACGGCTCCCTCTCCACGCCCGAGATCCGCCGGATGCTCGCCGGACGCTTCCGGCCCACCACCAACCCCGCGGAACTCGGCCGGGTCCGCACCGCCGTGCTCTGCGCCCCCACTCCCCCCGGCCCCGACGGCGGCCTCGACCTGAGCGCCGTCGAGGACGCCGCCCGCGCCCTCGCCGCCCGGCTGCGCCCCCACACCACCGTCCTGCTCGAATCACCCGTCCCGCCGGGCACCACCGAAGGCCTGCTGCGCGACCTTCTCGAAACGGGTTCCGGGCTGCGCGCCGGCCGCGACTTCCACCTCGCGTACTCGCCGGGCCGACTCGACCCCGGCAGCCGTACGCACGGATTCGCCGGCACCCCGAAGGTCATCGGCGGCCTCACCCCGGCCTGCACCGAGTCCGCCGCCGCCTTCTACGGACGCCTCACCGACAAGGTGGTACGCGCGCGTGGCCCGCGCGAGGCCGAGACGGTCAAGCTCCTGGAGACCAACTTCCGGCACGTCAACATCGCCCTCGTCAACGAGATGGCGGTCCTCTGCCACGACCTCGGCGTCGACCTCTGGGACGTCATCCGCTGCGCCGAGACGAAACCCTTCGGCTTCCAGGCCTTCCGCCCGGGCCCCGGCGTCGGCGGCCACGGCGTCCCCGTGGAACGCCTCGGCGACCACCGCCCCCTGCGCCTCGTGGAACTGGCCGCCGAGGTCAACGAACGCATGCCGCAGTACGTCGTCCGGCGCGCCACCACCCTCCTGAACGAGCACGGCAAGTCGGCCCGCGGCGCCCGCGTACTTCTGCTCGGGATCACCTACAAACCCGATCTCGCCGACCGCCAGGGCTCCCCCGCCGACGAGATCGCCCGCCGTCTGATGGACCTGGGGGCGGCCGTCAGCTACCACGACCCGCACGTCCCCCACTGGCGCGTCCGCGATCTGCCGGTGCCCCGCGCCGACTCCCTCTACGAGGCGGCCGCCCACGCCGACCTGACGATCCTGCTCCAGCACCACCGCACGTACGACCTCCAAGGTCTCTCCGTGAAGGCGCAGCTGCTCCTCGACACCCGGGGCGCCACGCCCGCCGGCGCCGCCCACCGCCTCTGAGCCGCCCCCGGAGAACGGTCCGCACGCGGAAGGGCCCCGCACCACCCGGTGCGGGGCCCTTCTCGACGCGCGGGAACGCCCGGGACGTCAGCGCTTGTGCTGGGCGTCCGCGACCGTGACCTCGACGCGCTGGAACTCCTTGAGCTCGCTGTAGCCCGTGGTGGCCATCGCGCGGCGCAGGGCGCCGAAGAAGTTCATCGAACCGTCCGGGGTGTGCGACGGGCCCGCGAGGATCTCCTCCGTGGTGCCCACGATGCCCAGGTCGACCAGCTTGCCGCGCGGCACGTCCTCGTGGACGGCCTCCATGCCCCAGTGGTGGCCCTTGCCGGGCGCGTCCGTGGCGCGGGCGAGCGGCGAGCCGATCATCACCGCGTCGGCGCCGCAGGCGATGGCCTTCGGCAGGTCGCCGGACCAGCCGACGCCGCCGTCCGCGATGACGTGCACGTACCGGCCGCCGGACTCGTCCATGTAGTCGCGGCGGGCCGCGGCCACGTCGGCGACGGCGGTGGCCATCGGGACCTGGATGCCGAGCACGTTGCGGGTGGTGTGCGCCGCGCCGCCGCCGAAGCCGACCAGGACGCCCGCCGCGCCGGTGCGCATCAGGTGCAGGGCCGCCGTGTAGGTGGCGCAGCCGCCGACGATGACCGGGACGTCGAGCTCGTAGATGAACTGCTTCAGGTTCAGCGGCTCGGCGGCGCCGGAGACGTGCTCGGCGGAGACGGTGGTGCCCCGGATGACGAAGATGTCCACGCCGGCGTCGACCACGGCCTTGGAGAACTGGGCGGTGCGCTGCGGGGAGAGCGCGGCGGCGGTGACCACACCCGAGTCGCGCACCTCCTTGATGCGCTGCCCGATCAGCTCCTCCTTGATCGGGGCGGCGTAGATCTCCTGCAGACGGCGGGTCGCGGTGGCCTCGTCCAGCTCCGCGATCTCGTCGAGCAGCGGCTGCGGGTCCTCGTACCGGGTCCACAGACCCTCGAGGTTCAGCACGCCCAGGCCGCCCAGCTCGCCGATGCGGATGGCGGTCTGCGGCGAGACGACCGAGTCCATGGGGGCGGCCAGGAAGGGCAGCTCGAAACGGTAGGCGTCGATCTGCCAGGCGATCGAGACCTCCTTCGGGTCCCGGGTGCGCCGGCTCGGTACGACGGCGATGTCGTCGAACGCGTACGCCCTGCGGCCGCGCTTGCCGCGCCCGATCTCGATCTCAGTCACGTTGTGTGGCCTTTCCCTCTGGGTCTGCGCCTACCAGTATCCCCGAAGCACGCGGAAGGGGCGGCTCCGGCCACATGCCGGAGCCGCCCCCGGGCGTCGCGGAGTGTTACTTCCTGCTGTAGTTCGGCGCCTCGACCGTCATCTGGATGTCGTGCGGGTGGCTCTCCTTGAGGCCCGCCGACGTGATCCGGACGAAGCGGCCCTTCGACTCCATCTCGGCGATGGTGGCCGCCCCGACGTAGCCCATGGTCTGGCGCAGGCCGCCGACGAGCTGGTGCAGCACGTTGGCCAGGGGGCCGCGGTAGGGCACCTGGCCCTCGACGCCCTCGGGCACGAGCTTGTCGTCGGAGGACACCTCGGCCTGGAAGTAGCGGTCCTTCGAGTACGAGCGGCCCTGGCCGCGCGACTGCATGGCGCCGAGCGAACCCATGCCGCGGTACGACTTGAACTGCTTGCCGTTGATGAAGAGGAGCTCGCCCGGGGACTCCTCGCAGCCCGCCAGAAGGCTGCCGAGCATCACCGTGTCGGCACCGGCGGCCAGCGCCTTGCCGATGTCGCCGGAGTACTGCAGGCCGCCGTCGCCGATCAGCGGGACGCCGGCGGCGCGGGCCGCGAGGGACGCCTCGTAGATGGCGGTGACCTGCGGGACGCCGATGCCGGCGACCACGCGGGTGGTGCAGATGGAGCCGGGGCCCACACCCACCTTGATGCCGTCGACGCCGGCGTCGATCATCGCCTGCGCGCCGTCGCGGGTGGCGACGTTGCCGCCGATCACGTCGACGTTCACGCTCGACTTGATCTTCGCCATCCAGCTCAGGGCGTTGCTGTTGTGCCCGTGGGAGGTGTCGACGATCAGGAAGTCCGCGCCGGCGGCGGCGAGCGCCTGGGCGCGCTCCAGGGCCTCGGGGCTGGCGCCGACGGCGGCACCGACGAGCAGGCGGCCCTCGGCGTCCTTGGCGGCGTTCGGGTACTTCTCCGCCTTGACGAAGTCCTTGACGGTGATGAGGCCCTTGAGGATGCCCTTG
>NZ_JAPSIW010000552.1 GCF_031178505.1 Streptomyces sp.
ACCGTCTACAACCTGCACAACCGCACCGGCGGCAGCGCCGACAACATCGTCCAGACCTACACCGTGAACGCCTCCTCCGAGGTCGCCAACGGCGCCTGGAAGCTCCGCGCCCAGGACAAGGCCCGGGTCGACACCGGCTACATCAACAGCGTCAAGCTGACCTTCCCGTAAAGGGAGGCGACGCCAGGCCGGGGCCCGGAGGGAACCTTCCCTCCGGGCCCCGGCGCGTGCACGGCGACCCACGACGGCGCCGGGGCCCTGCCCTGCGGGCGGACGGCGCCACGTTCCGGACACGACCTAGGCTGGTCGCATGATCAGGGTGCTGCTGGCGGACGACGAGGCGATGATCAGGGCCGGGGTGCGGGCCATCCTCGCCACCGATCCCGGGATCGAGGTCGTCGCGGAGGCCGGCGACGGGCGGGAGGCCGTCGGCCTCGCCCACCGGCACCGGCCCGACGTCGTCCTCCTCGACGTGCGCATGCCCCGTCTGGACGGGCTCGCCGCCGCCGAGGAGCTGCGGGCCACGCTGCCGGGGACGGCGGTGGTCATGCTCACCACCTTCTCGGAGGACGCCTACATCGCCCGCGCCCTCGGCTGCGGGGTCGCCGGCTTCCTGCTGAAGTCCGGCGACCCGCGCGAACTGATCGCGGGGGTACGGGCGGTGGCGGCGGGCGGCGCCGCCCTCTCCCCCACCGTCGCCCGCCGGATCATCGACACCCTCGGCGGCGAACGCCTCTCCCGCGCGGCCGGCGCGCGCTCCCGCCTGGAGCCGCTGACCGGCCGTGAGCGCGAGGTCGTGGCGCTGCTCGGCGCCGGCCTCTCCAACCAGGAGATCGCCGGCCGGCTGCACGTCGTGGAGGGCACCGTCAAGGCGCACGTCAGCGCGGTCCTCGGCCGTCTCGGTCTGCGCAACCGGGTGCAGCTCGCGATCCTCGCGTACGAGGCGGGACTGGTCCCGGACGATGCCCAGGGCCTGCCCGGTGCGTGAGACCACCCCGCTCCGCGCCCGTCTCTTCGACCTCGGACTCTGGCTGCTGCTCTGCGTCCCGGTGCTGCTGCGCTCCGACCCGGCCGACGGCGGCTCCTGGACCCAGGTCGCCCTCGGTGTCGTCCTCCTCGGCGGCTGCGTCGCCGTCAGCCGCCGCCTGCCCCTGGTGCCCCTGGCCGTGACCGTCGCGGCGAGCCTGCCCGCCACCCTGGAGCTGTTCACCCCCTCGTACAGCCTGGCCCTCGTCGCCTTCGGCTATCTCGCCGGCCGGCGGCAGGAGCACAGCCGGGGGGCGCTCTGGCTGTTCGGCGGGGTCGCGGCCGTCGGGCTGCTGCTCACCCGGCTCACCAGCACCTCCCTGGGTCCGTGGTTCACGCTGCTGCTCGCCGTCGCGCTGGCGATCGTCGCGCCCTGGCTCGTCGGCCGTTACGTCCGCCAGTACGACCGGCTGGTGCGCAGCGGCTGGGAGCTGGCCGACCGGATGGAACGGGAGCAGGCGGCCGTCGCGGACCGGGAACGGCTGCGCGAGCGGTCCCGGATCGCGGGCGACATGCACGACTCGCTCGGCCACGACCTCGCCCTGATCGCGGTCCGCGCCGGCGCCCTGGAGGTGGACCCGGCCCTCGGCCCGGAGCAGCAGCGGGCCGCGGGCGAGCTGCGCCGGGCGGCCGCGGGCGCCACCGAACGGCTCCGGGACGTCATCGGGGTGCTGCGGGAGGAGGGCGCGGCCGCGCCGACGGCCCCGCCGGGCGAGACGGTGGAGGAGCTGGTCGACCGGGCGCGCGCCTCCGGCCTCGACGTCGCCCTCACCGGCGCCCCGGTCCCCGAGCTGCCCGGGATGGCGGGCCGGGCGCTGCACCGGGTCGTGCAGGAGGGGCTGACGAACGCGGCCAAGCACGCCCCGGGCGCGGCCGTGGCGGTGACGGTGGAACAGCGGGGCGGGACGGTCCGGGTACGGGTCGCCAGCGGGCCGGGCGACGGCGGCGAGCCGCTCGCCTCGGGCGGCACCGGGCTGGTCGGCCTCGACGAGCGGGTCCGGCTGGCCGGCGGCACTCTCGTCCACGGCCCGGCCGGGGACGGCGGCTTCGTCCTCACCGCCGTCCTGCCCCGGCGCGGGTCCGCCGCGCGGCCCGCGGTGGCGGCCCCGACCTCGGCCCGGGAGCTGGACCGGGCCCGGCGCGAGGTCCGCCGCGATCTGGTGCGGGCCATCTGGATCCCGCTGGCGCTGCTCGCCGCCCTCACGGTGCTGACGGCGGGTGCGGCCCTGTGGACGCAGTCCCGCTCCTATCTGGAGCGGGACGACTACGCGCGCCTGCTGGTCGGTCAGGCGTACGCGGAGATCGCCGAGGACCTCCCGGACCGGCCGCTGGCGGCGCCGCCGCCGGGCCTCGTGGCCCCTCCGCCGGGCATGGACGAGTGCCGGTACTACCGGGCCACCGTCTTCGCGGCGGTCCCGGTGTACCGGCTCTGCTTCGCCGGGGGGCGCCTCGCCGCGAAGGACGAGGTGGGCTGAGCGGGCCGGCCGGTCAGCGCAGCAGGACGCCCGGGGCTTCGGCGGCCGGTTCCCGCGGGAGGGCGACGAGGCCCAGCTCGGCGGGGTGGGACAGCAGCGGGTGGGCGGGCAGGACGCGGACCGTGCAGCCGAAGGGGCCCGTCCGGTCCAGTTCCAGGGTGCCGGCGTAGGGCTGGCGGCCGTCCAGGTCCTCGCCGCCGGCGGGCTTGAGCGCGCAGGTACGGGTGGCGGTCAGGGTGTCGTCGGCGTCGACGCGGCCGGTGACCGCCTGGACCTCCACGTCGTCGGGGCTCAGGCCGCCGAGCGAGACCCGGGCCCGGACGACCGGGGTGGCGCCGAGTTCGGCGTCCGCGCCGGTGAGGTCGCCGCCGGTGCCGGTGCCGTCACCGAGCTCCACGTGGTCGACGGCGACCTCCGGCCACGCGGCGCGGACCCTGGCCTTCCAGGCGGCGAGCTCCCGCGCCCGGTCGGGGGTGAGGGCCCGGCGGGCCTCTGCGGCGGGGACGTAGAGGCGGGTCACGTACTCGCGGACCATCCGGTCGGCGAGCACCTTTGGGCCGAGGTCGCCGAGGGTCCTGCGGACCATGGCCGTCCAGGCGGCGGGGACGCCGTCGGGGCCCCGGTCGTAGAAGCGGGGGGCGACCCGGCGTTCGATCAGCTCGTAGAGCGCGGCGGCCTCCAGGTCGTCGCGGCGCTCCTCGTCGGCGGCGGCGGTACCGTCGGCCGTGGGGATGGCCCAGCCGAACTCCGGCTCGTACCACTCGTCCCACCAGCCGTCCAGGACGGAGAGGTTGAGGCAGCCGTTGAGGGCGGCCTTCATGCCGCTGGTGCCGCAGGCCTCCAGGGGGCGCAGGGGGTTGTTGAGCCAGACGTCGCAGCCCGGGTAGAGGCCGCGGGCCATCTCCATGCCGTAGTCGGGCAGGAAGACGATCCGGTGCCGGACGCGGGGGTCGTCGGCGAACCGGACGAGTTCCTGCACGAGCCGCTTGCCGCCGTCGTCGGCGGGGTGGGCCTTCCCGGCGACGACGAGCTGCACCGGCCGGTCGGGGTGGAGCAGCAGCGCCCGCAGCCGGTCCTTGTCGCGCAGCATCAGGGTGAGCCGCTTGTACGAGGGGACGCGGCGGGCGAAGCCGATGGTGAGCACGTCGGGGTCGAGGACGGTGTCGGTCCAGCCGAGCTCGGCGTCGGTGGCGCCGCGCTGCCGCCAGGAGGCGCGGAGCCGGGCGCGGACATCGGTGACGAGCCGTTCGCGCAGGGTGCGGCGCAGCTCCCACAGCTCGCGGTCGCTCGCGTCGGGGGAGAGCCGGCCGACCTCGGGGGCGACCCAGGTGGGGGCGTGGACGCCGTTGGTGACGGAGGTGATGGGCACCTCCTCGGCGTCGAAGCCGGGCCAGAGGCCGGCGAACATGGCGCGGCTGACGGCGCCGTGCAGGGTGGAGACGCCGTTGGCGCGCTGGGCGAGCCTGAGGCCCATGGCGGCCATGTTGAAGACGCCGGGGTCGCCGCCGAGGGGGGTCTCGTCGCCGAGGGCGAGGACCCGGCCGAGGTCGACGCCCGGGAGGGCGCCGTCCTCGCCGAGGTGCCGGGCGACCAGGGCGCGGTCGAAGCGGTCGATGCCGGCGGGGACGGGGGTGTGGGTGGTGAAGACGGTGCCGGCCCGCACGGTCTCCAGGGCGGTGTCGAAGTCCATTCCCCCGCCGAGGAGTTCCCGGACGCGTTCGAGGCCGAGGAAGCCGGCGTGTCCCTCGTTGGTGTGGAAGACCTCGGGGGCGGGCGCGCCGGTGAGCCGGCTGTACGTGCGCAGGGCACGGACGCCGCCGATGCCGAGGAGCATCTCCTGGAGGAGCCGGTGCTCGCTGCCGCCGCCGTAGAGCCGGTCGGTGACGTCCCGTTCGCCGGGGGCGTTCTCCTCGACGTCGGAGTCGAGCATGAGGAGCGGGACCCGGCCGACCTGGGCGGTCCACAGGTGGGCGTGGAGGCTGCGGCCGCCGGGCAGGGCGAGGGTGATGCGGGCGGGCGTGCCGTCGGGCTCGCGCAGCAGGGTGACCGGCAGCTCTCCGGGGTCGAGGACGGGGTACTGCTCCTGCTGCCAGCCGTCGCGGCCGAGGGACTGGCGGAAGTATCCGTGCCGGTAGAGCAGGCCGACGCCGGTCAGGGGGACGCCGAGGTCGCTGGCCGACTTGAGGTGGTCGCCCGCGAGGATGCCGAGGCCTCCGGAGTACTGGGGCAGGGCGGCGGCGACGCCGAACTCGGGCGAGAAGTAGGCGATGCCGGCCGGGGGTTCGCCGGCGCCGAGCTCCCGCTGGTACCAGCGGGGGGCGTGCAGGTAGGTGTCGAGTT
>NZ_JAPSIW010000048.1 GCF_031178505.1 Streptomyces sp.
GGCGGGCGCGGGAACATCCGCGCCCGCCCCCGGGCTTCGGTGCGAGCGTCCGTCAGGCGACGGGCTGGGAGCCGTCCGTCGGGATGAAGGACAGGGCGGTCTGGCGCGGCTTGAAGGGGGCCCGCCAGTCGCCCGTGCCCCGGTACAGCCAGTTGTCGGTGTGCGGGGCGAGGGCGAGGAGGTCGGCGCGGCCGTCGTCGTCGGCGTCGCCCACGCCGACGAGGTGGCTGTACGCGTTCCAGCCGGCGCCGAGCCGGGCGCGGGGCGCGAAGGTGCCGTCGCCCTTGCCGAGGTACAGCCAGAGAACGCCCGCCGTGTCGCGGGCGACGAGGTCACCGGCCGGGCCGCCCGCGAGGTCGCCGGTGGCGGTGAGGTCGTTGTAGATACCCCAGCCGGTGCCGGCCTTCTTGCGGGCGGAGAAGGGGGCGGTGGCGTTGCCGGTACCCGGGTAGAGCCAGAGACCGCCGGACCGGTCGGTGGCGAGGAGGTCGTTCTTCCCGTCGCCGGTCAGGTCGGAGCCGCCGGTGATCCCGTCGTAGATTCCCCAGCCGGTGCCCACCTTGACGCGCCCGGCGAAGCCGCCGGTGCCGGTGCCCTGGTAGAGCCAGAGCGCGCCGGAGGTGTCACGGGTCAGGAGGTCGCCCACGGCGGATCCGCCCAGGTCGCCGGTGGCCTCGATCCGGTCGTAGATGTTCCAGCCGGAGCCGAGGGAGGCCTTGGGTTCGGCGGGCATCAGCTCGCCGTACTCGGGGCTGTGGAGGGTGTCGGTGCGCCAGAGGCGGCCGGCGGCGTCCCGGGTGAGCAGGTCCGGGGTGCCGTTGTCGTTGAAGTCGTGCGGGGCGGGCTCGCGGACGACCGTGAAGGTGCCCCGCGCGTCGAGGTCCGGGCCGAGGCCGTTGGCGGGCTTCCCCGTGACGTGCCAGGTGTAGGCGCCGTTGTACGCGGCCATGGCGTGGTCGCCGAGGTGACCGTTCCAGTCGTACGTCAGCTGCCCGGAACTCGTCGTGTGGACGTAGGTGTGCGCCGTCCTCCCGGTGCGGACGTGGCGCAGGGTGACCGTCACCTGCTTCAGGTCCCGGGAGAGGTCCCAGGCGAAGCGGGCGCCGTCGGCCGCGTCGAGGTCGACGGTCCGGGGGGCGCGGTCCCCGGTGAGGACGACCTCGGTGGGCTCGCCGGTCGTGGCGACCATGACGGCCTGCGGAGTGGTGTCCCCGGTGGCGGTGATCCGGTACAGGCCCTCGCCGCGGCCGAGGAGGCCGCCGCGCACGTAGAGGCTGCCGTCGGGGGCGGCCGCGGACGAGAGCACGTGGTCGAGGAGCTTGACCGTGGTGCCGGTGGCCAGGTTGCGGGCCGTGAGGGGGTGCAGCGCGGTCTGCTGCGGGGCACGGAACCCGCCGCCCTCTCCGTACACGACCCAGCCGCCGGCCAGGCCGATCTGGAGGTCACCACTCCACACGTCGGGCAGCGGGACCTCCCGCACCTCGTCGGTGGCACGGTCCAGGACGAACAGCCTGGGCTGCTGGGTGTTGTCCCCCTCGACCCAGGCGACGTGGGTGGGGGAAACGGCACGGTCGGCGGTGGGGGCGGCCATCCCGTCCCGGATCGTGCCGACGGCGCCGGTGGTGAGGTCGACGAGGCCCCACTTGGCCGCCGTGCCCTGGGCGAAGGTGACCAGCGCGTGGTCCGGGGTGCCGGGCGCGACCTTGACACGGGTCGCGTCGGCGGGCAGGCCGGTGACCGCCGTGTTCGGCTGCGCCTCGGTGTGCTTGCGGAGGACCGTGCCGGTCCCGCCGGTGACGGTGGTGAAGACGGCGTCACCGGCCGCTCCGGCGTACTTCGGGCCGTCGGCCGCCGAGGAGAGCGGGACGTCGAGCGCGCCGAAGGTGCGCAGGTTCCGCTGGGTGACCTGGTAGAGCCCGCTGTGGACGAGGTAGTCGGTGGTGCGCGTGGACGTCTGCTCGACGCGGCCGTCGTAGGCCTGCCCACCGCCGTCCGCGTACCGCTGCCAACGGTTGAGGTTGTTCTGGTCGCGGGTCAGGAACCCGGTCACACCGGCGGCGGTCAGCGTGGCGGACCCGGGGTAGCGGACGGAGACCGGGTCTGTGGTCGTCGCGGGCGCCGTGGTCGCCGTGGTGGCGGGGGCGGCGTGCGCGGGGGTGGTGAGGACGCCCGCGCCGAGGGTGACGGCGAGGACGGTGGTGACGGCGGCGGTGAGCCGGCGTCGGACGGGACGGGCCAGAGGCACGTGCGTTTCCTCCAGGAGTCAGCAGGCGCACCGTGCGCCACACCGGATGAGACTCGCCGCGAGGCGAATGGTTGTACGAGGAAGGGGTACGGCCGCAGGCCCCCGCCCCCGGTGGAGGTGGGGGCCTGCGGTGGTGCGGACCGGAGGGCGGCGGGTCAGAAGGCGCCGTTGAGGTTCCACCAGTCGTCGGCCTCGACGGAGCCGGGCGCGATCGTGCCGGTGCCGGTGCCGGTGTACTGGACGAGGCAGCCGTCGGCGTAGCAGGCGTCGCTGTCGAAGTTCTCGTTGGTGACGGCGGTCAGGTCGTGCTTGCCGTCGCCGTTGAAGTCACCGACGCCGAGGACGGTCTCCATGGCGTTCCAGCCGCCGGAGCCGATCATGACGCGCGGGCCGAAGGCGCTGGTCCTGCCGGGGTAGAAGAACAGCTTTCCGGTGGACGCCTCGCGGGCGACCAGGTCGGGCTTGCCGTCGCCGTTCATGTCACCGGCGCCGACCAGGGCGTTCATGCCGTTCCAGCCGCCGGTGCCGAGCAGGACGCGGGCGCCGAGGGTGCCGGTGGTGGTGCCGGGGTAGAGCCACAGCTTGCCGGTGGACTTCTCGACGGCGACGAGGTCGGCGCGGGTGTCGCCGTTGAGGTCGCCGAAGGCGACGAGCCGGCTCATGGCGTTCCAGCCGCCGGTGCCGATGAGCGTGCGGGCGCCGAGGGTGCCCGTGCCGGTGCCGGGGTACAGCCACAGCTTGCCGGTGGCGGCCTCGCGGGCGATGACGTCCTCGCGGCCGTCGCGGCTGTAGTCGCCGTGCCGGATCAGGCTGTTGAAGACGTTCCAGCCGCCGGTGCCGACGAGCTTGCCCGAGCCGTCGCCGGGCAGGAACCACAGGCGGCCGGCGGTGTCGCGGACCACGACGTCGGAGACGCGGTCGGCGTTGAGGTCACCGAAGCCGGCGGCCTTGGGCGCGGTGGCCGCGTGCCAGGTCGGGTAGGCGGGGAGCACGCACTCGCGCTCGGTGGGGACGAACTTGACCGAGCTGATCGAGTCGCTGCCCGGGCCGCCCCACTCGCTGCCCGACGGGCTGGACTCGACGACCGTGACACCGCCCACGAGGCCGTGGTTCGGGTCGTCGTACAGGCAGGCGAACTTGTTGGTGCGGTTGACGACCGAGCGGAAGGTGTTGTCCCAGCTGCCCAGGGTCGGCGCGTTCGTGTTCGTCTTGTACATCGCGCCGGTGCCGTTGTCGGACTTCCAGGCACAGAAGTATCCCGACGGGCAGTCGCCGACCGCGGCCTGGGCCGGCGCCGCGCCCGCGCCGACCATGCCCAGCGACGTGAGCCCCAGCGCCGTGACCGTGGTGACGAGGCGCCGCAGCAGTGAAGTGCGCAAAGTCTCTCCTTTTTGAGAACGGCGCGGAGATGGTCTCGACGCGCCGCGGGAGCGGACCCTACCCGGCGGCGCGCGGGCCGGTGACGGCGGGGTGCCTCAGGCCGTCAGGACCCCGGTGAGGAAGGGCTCGACGGTCTCGGCCCAGGCCTCGGGGTGCTCGTAGTGGAGGAGGTGCCCGGCGTCCGGTATCTCCGCGTACGCCCCCCGGGGCAGGACCCGGACCATCTCCTGGGCCTCGGCGCGTCCCAGTTCACCGTCCAGGCCGCGCACGACGAGGGCCGGGCACCGGACCTGGGCGAGGGAGTCCCAGTGGGCGTCGTGCACCCAGGTCTCGCGGGAGGTCAGCATCTGGGCCGGGTCGAAGACCGGGCGCCAGCCGTCCGCGTGGGCGGCCATCACCTCGGCGAAGAAGGCGCCACGGGCGGGGTGGGGGCGCTCGACCCAGGGGTCCTCCTCGCCGAACCAGCGGCGGACGGCGTCGAGGGACGGGAAGGGCACGGGCCAGCCGCGGAACCAGTCCTGCCAGGCGCGCTGGGAGGCGGCACCGAGGGCGGAGGCCCGCATGTCGCAGATGACGAGGGCGCGGACCAGGTCGGGGCGTTCGGCCGCCAGCTGCCAGGCGGTGAGGGCGCCCATGGAGTGGCCGACGAGGGTGACCGGGCCGAGGCCGAGCTGCTCGACGGCGGCGGCCGCGTCCGCGACGTACGCCTCGCGGGTGAAGGGGCCCTCGGGGGGCTTGTCGCTGGCTCCGTGGCCGCGCTGGTCCAGGGCGACGACGCGGTGGCCGCCCGTCAGGGCGCGGGCGGCCCGCGCCCAGTGGCCGGCGTGGCCCATGAGGCCGTGGAGGAGCAGGACGCCGGGACCGGCGGCGGGGGCGGGGCGCCGGGCGGTCTCCCGCCCCTGGGGGTCCGTGGGCTCCGGACCGGCCTGCGCGGGCAGGGCGGTGCCGTGCGGAGCACCGTGCGGTACGGCCCCCGGGGGCGCCTGGCGGCCGGTCCGCGCGGCGGTCCGGGGCGTGAAGTCCCAGGCCGCCAGGCGTACGCCGTCGGCCCCGGTGACGTCGAGTCGTCGCGCCATCCCTGGCACCCCCTCTTTCCCGTCCAACCACGCCAGACTATCGAACTCGCATTCGAAAATGCGCTCCTGCCGCCCAACACCCCTCGTTCGAGTGACACGGCTCAAGGATTGACACCCGCTGCCGAGGGGAGATCTTCAGCGGGAGGCGGACCGCTCGGGGAAATCGGTCCGAAGGGAACGACCTTGAGAGCTCGGGGCTCCAGGTCGGAACTGGGGAGGACAGGCCCCGGCGCCCCAGGGCGCCGGGGCCCCGTAGCGTCCGGCGGCCCCCCACGCCCGGGGAGTCCGGCAGTCGGCGTACGGCCCTCGCCGGTCGCATGGCCCCACCCCTCCCGGCATCCCTACGGTCGCGCGGCACGCGGTTCGCTCCAGCGTGGCACGCCGAGGACGTACGCGGGGCCATTCCGGCGTAAAACGGGGCGCCCGGCGGGCCGTCACCCCGCGGGCCGAGGCGATACCTCTTCGTGACCCGCCCCCCGTGCAACCGGATCGCCTCCGCACGCGTCCGGGGAACGTGGACCGTGGTGAAGCACGCCCTCCACCTCGTCCTCGGCCTCGGCATCCTCGCGCTCGGCGTGCGGGGCATCGCCGCCCCCTACCTCTGACCGAGGGGCGCCGCCCCGGCCCGGGCGCGCGAAAGGGGTGCCACGGGGGCACCCCTCACGCGTCCGCCGGCCGTCGCCGGAGTCAGCGCTTGGCGACGAAGACGTGCGACGCGACGTCCGCCTCCAGCTCGGCGGCCTCGCCGCTGGAGCCGACCAGGACACCGCCCGGCGACTCGCGCACGGAGACGACCGACCCGGGCTGCACGCCCGCGCGGCGCAGGGTGTACATCAGCTGCGCGTCCGTCTGGATCGGCTCGCCGATGCGTCGGACGACCACCGTCTTGCCCTCGCCGCTCGCGTCCAGCTCCGCCAGCGAGACCATCGAGTCGTCCAGGAAGGACTCCGCCTCCGCCTTCTCGCCCAGCTCCTCCAGGCCCGGGATCGGGTTCCCGTACGGCGATTCGGTCGGGTGGCGCAGCAGCTCCAGGACCCTGCGCTCCACCGCCTCGCTCATCACGTGCTCCCAGCGGCAGGCCTCGGCGTGGACCTGCTCCCACTCCAGGCCGATGACGTCGACGAGGAGACACTCCGCCAGCCGGTGCTTGCGCATGACCCGGGTGGCGAGGCGGCGGCCCTCGTCCGTCAGCTCCAGGTGGCGGTCACTCGCCACGGCCACCAGGCCGTCGCGCTCCATCCGGGCCACGGTCTGGCTCACCGTCGGGCCGCTCTGGTCGAGCCGCTCGGCGATCCGGGCGCGCATCGGGACCACACCTTCCTCCTCCAGCTCGAGGATGGTGCGGAGATACATCTCCGTTGTGTCGATCAGTCCGGACATACATGCCCCTCGATGAGTCGTGCGCTGGCCCTCCACCAATTCTGACGCATCGCAACGGCAACCGGGTCTCACGGAGGTGTCGCGGTATTGACAGAGCAAAGGTCCAGACCGCACCGTGAGCGGCGACCACGAGCAGAAGGAGTCGCCGCCATGGGCGAGAGCAAGCTGGCCGGACAGTTCTTCGACGCCGCGATCGGCCTGCTCCAGCGGGTCCGGGACGAGGACTCCGCCGAGATCGCCGAGGCCGGGGCCGTGATCGCCGGGGCCGTGGCCGACGGCAACCGCCTCTTCGCCTTCGGCGCCGGTCACTCCTCCCTCGCCGCCCAGGACGTGGTGTACCGGGCCGGCGGCCTCGCCCTCGTGAACCTGCTGGCCGTGCCCGGGGTCGTCGGCGTCGACGTCATGCCCGCGACGCTCGGTTCCGCCCTGGAACGGGTGGACGGGCTCGCCGGCGCCGTCCTCGACTCGTCCCCCGCCAAGCCCGGGGACGTCCTGATCGTCGTCTCGCTCTCCGGGCGCAACGCCCTGCCGGTCGAGATGGCGATGAACGCCCGCGCGCTCGGACTCAAGGTCATCGGCGTCACCTCGGTCGCGTACGCCACGGAGACCCGGTCCCGTCACGTGTCGGGGACGTACCTCAAGGACCACTGCGACGTCGTCCTCGACTCGAAGATCGCCGTCGGTGACGCCGAGCTGACCCACGAGGGTGTCGAGGCGCCCTTCGCGCCCGCGTCGACCGTCGTCACCAGCGCCCTCATGCAGGCGGTCATGGCGGCGGCGGCCGAGGAACTGGTCCGGCGGGGCATCGAGCCGCCGCTGCTGCGCTCGGGGAACGTCGACGGCGGCCACGAGTGGAACGGCCGCGTCATGACCGAGTACGCCGACCGGATCTTCTACCGCCGCTGAGCCGGTACGGAGCCGGGCGGCACCGCCCGTACCGCCCGGCCCCGCCCCGCCGTCAGCCGTCCGCGGGCACCAGGTCGAGCACCGCCGCGAGCCGGGACGCGACCGTCTCGCCGTACGTCACGTCGTGGCGGTCGAAGGCCGCGCGCCCGGCCGACCGCAGGAAGGTGAGCACGCCGAGCGTCCGGCCCCGGGAGCGCAGCACCACGCACAGGGCGTGCGCCACACCGCCCGGCCACTGGTGGGCGTCCGCCCACACCTCCGCCGTACGGCCCGCGCTCACCCGCACCGCGCCCGCCCGGTCCCACGCCTGGAGCGCCGGGTGGGCGGGGCCGTACCGCAGCGGGATGCCGCCGCCGGTGACCGGCGCGGACGGGCCGGGCACGGCGGGCGGGGTGGCCAGGGCGCGGGTGAGACGCCGCTCGCCCGCCACCCGGTCCACGAGGGCGTGGTCCGCGAAACCGGGCAGGGCGAAGTCCAGCAGGAGCGCCGCCGCCTCGGCGGGGTCCTCGCACTCGGCGGCCGCCTGCCCCGCCCGGTGCGACTGGCTCCACCGGAAGCGCATCCGGTCGGCCTCCCGGGCCGCCAGCCGCTCCTCCGTCACGTCCTGGAACAGCCAGGCCACGCCCAGCGGCACCGGCTCCTCCGTGAGCGGCGAGGCCAGCCGCAGGAAGGCGCTGTGCCAGCAGCGCCGGCGGTCCCCGCCGGGCCCGGCGACCGTCACCCACACGTCGGCGGGCGCGGGCGGGGTGCCCTCGGCGAGGACGTGCTGGAGGGCGCCCTCCAGTTCCTCGACGCCCTGCCGCACCACGTCCCCGAGCGGGCGGCCCAGCAGGGCGGCGCGCGCCGTGCCGATGGCGCGGGCGGCGTGCCCGTTGACCACCGCCGGACGCAGGTCGGCGTCGGCGAGGACCAGACCCCAGGGCGCGTCCCCGAACAGGACCTCGCTCAGGGCGACGGACCGCTCCAGGTCGACCTGGACGTGGACCTCGCTGAAGGCGCAGTACACCCCGGCGGGAGCGCCGTCCGCGCCGCGCACCCCGGCGGACTGGCTGCGCACCAGGACGCGCCCGCCGTCCTTGCGCAGCAGGGCGAGGTCGTGGACCTGCCGGCCCGGGGTGCTCATGGCGCGCATCAGCCGGGCCAGGATGTCCTCGGCGTCGGCGCTGCGCGCCGCCCAGCCGGCGAAGCCGCGCCGTCCGACGGCCTCCGCCGCGGGCCAGCCGAGGATGCGTTCGGCCTCGCGGTTCCAGTGGGTCACCGTCCCGTCGGCGTCGAAGGCGCAGAGCGCCGCGTCCATGCCGTCGAGCAGCGCGGCCAGCAGATCGGCGCCCGCTCCCGGCACGGGCGCGGTGTCGCTCGTGGACTCCGTGAAGGCACTCACGTCGGCACTCCCCCCGTAACCCCCCTGGTCATCCCTGGTGAGACCATTCAACTGGAACGTGACACAGGACACACCGGGTTCGCCGAAATCCTTGCGCGATCCGAGCGCGGTGCTCAGCCCGGGGAGACGAAGCCCGACTCGTACGCGGCGATGACCGCCTGCGTGCGGTCCCGGGCCCCCAGCTTCGCCAGGACGGCGCTCACATGGGACTTGACGGTCTCCGTGCCCACCACCAGGCGGGCGGCGATCTCCGCGTTCGTCAGACCACGGGCCATGAGCCGCAGGACCTCCGCCTCGCGCTCGGTGAGCCGCGCCCGCTCCAGGGCCGTCCGGGCCGCCGCGCCGCCGCTCCCCCGGCCGTACGAGGCGGCCAACCGCCGTACCGCCGCCGGGAAGAGGAGGGAGTCGCCCTCGGCCACCAGCCGGACGGCGTTCACGATCTCGGCCGGGCGGGCCCGTTTGAGGAGGAACCCGTCGGCGCCCGCGCGCAGCGCCCCGTACACGTACTCGTCGTTCTCGAAGGTGGTCACCACGACGATCTTCGGCGGGTCCTGGACCGTGCGGAGCACCGCCTCGGTCGCCTCGATGCCGTCCATCAGGGGCATGCGGACGTCCATGGCGACGACGTCGGGGCGCAGGCTGCGGACGAGGGGGATGACGGCGGCCCCGTCGGCCGCCTCGCCCACCACCTCGATGTCCGGCTGTGCGTCGAGGACGGCACGCAGGCCCGCCCGTACGAGCGGCTCGTCGTCGACGAGGAGGACGGTGATCGGCATCCGGTCAGCGTAGGCGGTGCCGGACGGCTCCGGCCGGCGCAAGGGAGCGGCGGCGTACGGCTCCGTCAGCGGAGGGGGAGGTCGACGCGGAGGAGCCAGGCGTCGCCGTCGCGGCCCGCGTGGGCCGAACCGCCGAGGAGCGCGGCCCGTTCCCGGATCCCGCGCAGACCGCTGCCCGTGCCCGCCCCCGTCCGGGCGTGTGTGCCCAGCGAGTTGCGGACCTCGAGGCGGAGCCGGGCGTCCTCCACGGCGATGCGGACGTCCACGGGGACCTGGCCCGCGTGCCGCAGCACGTTCGTGAGGCCTTCCTGCAGCATCCGGTACGCCTCGCGGGAGACCGGGCCCGGTACGTGCTCCAGCGGGCCCGTCACCTCGGCGCCGACCCGGGCGCCCGAGGAGCGCGCGGAGTCGAGGAGGCGGTCCGCCTCGGCCAGGCCCGGTCGGGAACCGGGCGGCCCGCCCGTCTCGCGCAGCAGGAGCAGCACCCGCTCCAGGTCCTCCAGGGCCGCGCGGCCCGTCTCCTCGATCGCCTCCAGGGCCCGGTCGGTGAACCCCGGATCCGCGGCGGCCCGCGCGGCCCCGGCCTGCACCACCGCCAGGGTGAGGGCGTGTCCCAGGGAGTCGTGCAACTCCCGGGCGATGCGGTTGCGTTCGAGGATCCGCTCGGTGCGCTCCTCCAGGGCCGCCAGACGCTCCCCGACCGACGGACCGAGGAGGCGGCGGGCGGCCCCGGCCATCAGCTCGCCGCCGGTGACGACCACGGCGACGAGGGCGAGGACGGGCAGCGGGGCGAGGGCGGCGGCGGCCGGGCCACCGGTGGGCGACGGCAGGGGCGCGCCCGCGAGCGGGTCCTCCACGACCGTCCCGGCCAGCGTCAGGGCGACCTGCGGCAGCCACACCGACAGGAACACGGTGGCCAGGCCCGCCTCGGCCCGCAGGACCAGCCAGGCGGCCGTCCTCGCCCGGTCCGTCCACGAGGCGGAGGGGACGGCCGAGACGCCGGGGTCCCCGGCCGGGACTCCGGCGCTGCCGCCGTCGCCCTCGCCGGCCCGTACGCGCGTGTCGGGCCCGCCGCGAGGCGTCCGCACGCGCGCGTGGGCCCCGGGGAACAGCATCAGCCGCGCCTGGAGCCCCTCCGCGCGCCGGACCGACGGGACCAGGGCCACCGCCGCGAGCAGCGGAACCGGCAGGAGCGCGACCAGCGCCCAGCCGGCCGGGCCGGGGTCGGCGAGGCCGGGATGGATCAGACCGCAGCCGAGCGGGACGACCGCCCCCACCAGGAGGTGGAGCCAGCGGGTGTAGGTGACCGCGCGGAGCAGCGGCCGCAGGGGTCCGGGCATCCCTCCATCCTGGCAGCGCGGCCCCGGCGGGCGGCTCCCCCGCCCGGGGGAGGCGCTCTCCCCGCGCGGGGGATGGCCGGAGACGGTCCGGCGGCGAGGCTGGGGCCATGACCAGCATCCACGTCACGGACCTCACGAAGGAGTACGGCGGCAAGCGGGCCGTGGACCGGCTCACCTTCACCGTCGAACCGGGCCGCGTCACCGGCTTCCTCGGCCCCAACGGGGCGGGGAAGTCCACGACGATGCGGCTCGTGCTCGGCCTCGACCGGCCGGCCTCCGGGACCGCCACGGTCGGCGGCCGGGCCTACACGGCGCTCGACGAGCCCCTCCGTACGGTCGGCGCCCTGCTCGACGCGCAGGCGGCCCACGCCTCCCGGACCGCGCGGGACCACCTGCGGGCCCTCGCCGTCAGCAACCGGATCCCGGCCCGGCGGGTGGACGAGGTGCTGGAGGAGACCGGGCTGGCGAGCGCCGCCCGGCGCCGCGTCCGCGTCTTCTCGCTCGGCATGCGCCAGCGCCTCGGCATCGCCGCCGCGCTCCTCGGCGACCCCGCCGTCCTCCTGCTGGACGAGCCGTCCAACGGGCTCGACCCGGAGGGGATCGTCTGGATCCGCGAGCTGCTGCGCCGGCTCGCCGGGGAGGGGCGCACGGTCCTGGTCTCCAGCCATCTGATGAACGAGACGGCGACCTTCGCCGACCATCTCGTCGTCCTCGGCCGGGGCCGGCTCCTCGCCGACGTCCCGATGCGGGACTTCATCGACGCCCACAGCCACGCGCGCGTGCGGGTGCGCACCGGTGATCCCGTCCTGCTGCGGGCCGCGCTCGCGCGCCAGGGGTACGCCGTCGCCGACGGCGCCGACGGCGACGGCCGCTGGCTCGTGGAGGGCGCGACCGCCGAACAGGTCGGGGCCGTCGCCGCCCGGGAGGGCGTCCCCGTGTTCGAACTGGCCGACGAACGCGCCTCCCTGGAGCAGGCGTACCTCGCGCTCACGACGGACGCCGGCGCCGCCGAGTTCGCCGCCGCCCCCCGTACGACGCCGACGCGGGAGGTCTGACCGTGTCCCCCACCGCCGTGCTCCACTCCGAGTGGATCAAGATCAGATCGGTCCGGTCGAGCTTCGGGGCGCTCCTCGCCGTCTTCGCCGTCGCGCTGGTCTTCAACGTGCTCCTGTACGCCACCGTGGGCGGCCCGGAGCCGGACGGCGCGGGAGACCCGGTCGCCGACGCCCTCTTCCAGATCACCTTCGCGCAGATCGCCGCCATCGCCTTCGGCGCGACGGCCGTCTCGTCGGAGTACGTCCACGGGGCGGTGCGGAACTCGCTCGCCGCCGTGCCCCACCGGAGCCTCTTCTTCGCGGCGAAGACGGCGGTCGTGGCCGTGGCCGCCCTCGGCACGGGGCTCGTGACCGCGTTCGTCACCTTCTTCTCGGGGCAGGCCTTCGCGGGCGAGCACGCCATCGGGCTCGGTGAGCCGGGGGCGCTGAGGGCCTGCGTCGGCGCGGGCCTCTACCTCGCCCTGATCGCGCTGTTCGCGGCGGGCCTGACGTTCCTGCTGCGCAGCGCGGTGGCGGTGATGAGCCTGCTGATCCCGTTCCTGCTCATGGTCTCCTTCGTGGTCGGGGACGTCTCGGCGGGTGTCGCCGACTACCTGCCGGACCGCGCCGGGCGGCAGATCCTCCACCAGGACCCGGTCGGGGCGCTCGGCCCGTGGGCGGGGCTCGGTGTGACGGCGCTGTGGGCGGTGGCGGCGCTCCTCGCCGGCTGGTGGGCGGTCACGCGGCGGGACGCCTGACGGGCGCCCGGCAGGCGCCGCGAATAAATCCCTTGAGCGGACGCGGGAGTGTTCTTAGGGTGGGGGTACACGCGAAAGGAGGTGATCCGAAAACATGATTTCTTTTCGGACTCGTGAGGTGACTGCGGGCTGAGGCCTGCCGTCGCACTCTGTGCACCTCGGCAGGCCCTCTGCCGAACACCAACGCAGTCACCCGACCCGTGAGTCGCCGGTCAGTCCGGCCGGCTCCTGTCCGAACCTAGGCGGACGGGACCAAGGCTCACGGGTCGTTCGCGTTTCCCGGGCCGTCCCGGCCGCTGGGCTTTCCGGACCGTCCCCGGCCTCAGGGGCAGAGGCGCTCGACGTACCAGGAGCCGTCCTCGGCGCGCGCGTACCGCAGCCGGTCGTGCAGCCGGTTCTCGTGGCCCTGCCAGAACTCCACCGTGTCCGGGACGACCCGGAAGCCGCCCCATTCCGGGGGCACCGGAACCTCCTGGCCGTCGGGGTAGCGGGCGGCGAGGTCGGCGTACCGGGCGAGGAGTTCGGCGCGGGAGCCGATCACCCGGGACTGGTCACTGGCCCACGCCCCGAGCTGGGAGCCGTGCGGCCGGGTCCGGAAGTAGGCGGCGGTCTCCTCGCGGCCGGTGCGGGCGGCGCGGCCGGTGACGATGACCTGGCGGGCCAGCGGGTGCCAGGGGAACAGCAGCGCGACGTGCGGGTTGGCGGCCAGCTCGGTGCCCTTGCGGGAGCCGTAGTTGGTGAAGAAGACGAATCCGGCCTCGTCGTAGTGCTTGAGCAGGACCGTACGGGAGGAGGGGCGGCCGTCCGGCGTCGCGGTGGAGACGACCATCGCGTTGGGCTCGTGGATCGCCGGATCGGCGGCGGTCTCCTTGAACCAGCGCGCGAACTGGGCGATCGGGTCGGGCGCGAGATCGGCCGGATGGAGCTCCATCGTGCGGTACTGCTCGCGCATGTCGGCGGGGTCCGGGGCGTCGGTCACGGGATCATCCTGCCGCAGCGGCCGAGTCTGCCCGGCACCGCGTGCGGTTAACCCTCCCTCGCCGGTTCGGCGCAGTGTGCCGGATGTCACGCTTCCCCGCATCATCGGAACCGTACAGACTCTTCGGTCGGACGACTGTTGAATCCCGCCATCGACCGTGACCCGGTTGATCGATCATCGATAGAGGAGCCGCCTGATGTCCGACTTCGTACCCGGGCTCGAGGGAGTCGTCGCGTTCGAGACGGAGATCGCCGAACCCGACAAGGAGGGCGGCGCGCTCCGCTACCGCGGCGTCGACATCGAGGATCTCGTCGGCCACGTCTCCTTCGGCAACGTGTGGGGCCTGCTCGTCGACGGCGCCTTCAACCCCGGTCTGCCGCCCGCCGAGCCCTTCCCGATCCCCGTCCACTCCGGCGACATCCGCGTGGACGTGCAGTCCGCGCTCGCGATGCTCGCGCCGGTCTGGGGCCTCAAACCGCTCCTGGACATCTCCGCCGAGGAGGCGCGTGACGACCTCGCCCGCGCCGCCGTCATGGCCCTCTCGTACGTCGCCCAGTCGGCGCGCGGCCAGGGGCTGCCGATGGTGCCGCAGAGCGAGATCGACAAGGCGCAGTCGGTGGTCGAGCGGTTCATGATCCGCTGGCGCGGTGAGCCCGACCCGAAGCACGTGAAGGCCGTCGACGCGTACTGGACCTCGGCCGCCGAGCACGGCATGAACGCGTCCACCTTCACCGCCCGTGTCATCGCCTCCACCGGCGCGGACGTGGCGGCGGCGCTGTCCGGCGCCGTCGGCGCGATGTCCGGCCCGCTGCACGGCGGCGCGCCCTCGCGGGTCCTCGGCATGATCGAGGAGATCGAGCGCACCGGTGACGCGACGGCGTACGTGAAGCAGGCCCTCGACAAGGGCGAGCGCCTGATGGGCTTCGGCCACCGCGTCTACCGCGCCGAGGACCCGCGCGCCCGCGTCCTGCGCCGCACGGCCAAGGAGCTGGCGGCGCCGCGCTTCGAGGTGGCCGAGGCGCTGGAGAAGGCGGCGCTGGAGGAGCTGCACAACCGTCGCCCGGACCGCGTCCTGGCGACGAACGTCGAGTTCTGGGCGGCGATCGTCCTGGACTTCGCCGAGGTCCCGGCGCACATGTTCACGTCGATGTTCACGTGCGCCCGGACGGCCGGCTGGTCGGCGCACATCCTGGAGCAGAAGCGCACCGGCCGCCTGGTCCGTCCCTCGGCCCGCTACACGGGTCCCGGCCAGCGGGACCCGCGCGAGATCGAGGGCTACGCCGACATCGCCGGCTGACCCTCGGGGTGCAGGAGCAGCTCCGCGTGGTGGCGGGCCGCCACCAGCGGGTGGGCGCGGAGCTTGCCCTTCAGGGCGTTGTAGCCGTACTCGGCGAACAGCGGGTTCGCCGGGTCGGCCGTGACGCCGGGGGCCTGTGAGGCGTACGGGAATTCGAGCGGGGCGATCCGGGCGTCGAGCCGCGGGTTGTAGAAGAACGGGACGGAGAAGCGTTCCGTCGCGCCGGGCGGGGAGACCACCCGGTGGTTGGTGGCGACGAGGTAGCCGTTGGTGGCGACTTCGAGGAGTTCGCCGAGGTTGACGACGAAGGCGCCGGGCAGCGGCGGCACGTCGTGGAAGTTCCCGTCCTCCCGCTGGACCTGGAGGCCGCCGACCTGGTCCTGGAGCAGCAGGGTCAGGAATCCGTAGTCCTTGTGGGCGCCGACGCCCTGGTCGTCGCCCTCGCCGCTGCTGCCCGGGTAGCGCACCAGCTTGAGCTGCGGGTGGGCGTGGGGGCCGAAGATGTCGTCGTAGAAGTCCGCGGGCGCGCCGATGGAGGCGAGCAGCTCGTGCAGGAGACGGGCGGCGACACCGCTGAGCCGGTCGATCCAGTGGAGCGCGGCGGTGCGGAGCCCGGGGAGGGCGGCGGACCACTGGTTGGGGCCTTCGAGCCACCAGTAGGGGGCTTCCCAGGGGGCGGGGGTGTGCGCGGGGCGCTCGGCGCCGATGTCGAGCTGGTCGCGCCAGTCGCGGGCACCCTGGGTGCGCTCGTCGCCGATGCGGGTGTAGCCGCGGAAGTGCGGCGAGTTGATGTTGTCCAGGGCGAGCCGGTCGGCCTCGGGGAGGGCGAAGAAGGCGCGCATGGCGGTGATGAGGGCCTGCGTCTCGGCCTCGGTCACGCCGTGTCCGACGAGCTGGAAGAAGCCGACGTCGTGGGCGGCCGAGTGGAGCTGGGCGTGCAGGAGCCGACGGGCCTGGGGACCCCGGCCGGCGGCGGAGAGGTCGACGATCGGGAGCTGTGAGGCGTACGAGCTGCGCGGGGCGGCGGGGGCCGCCGGGGCGCCGGGGCGGGAGGCGGCACGGGTGCCGGGGGTCGCCGGGGCGGGGGTGCCGAGGGTGCTGCTGTGGGTCATGGGTGCGTCCGCGGGGTGTACGGGTGCCCGGGGCGGCCGCCAGGAGTGGGGCGGGGGCCGCGGGTGCCGGTCGACAGGGCTCGGATGAGGGACCCGGCGGGGTGACGGAGGTGACGGCCCCGGCAGGTCAGGCGGAGCGGCGACAGCTCATGCTCGTGACGCGGACGAAGTCCACGTGGCGGCGGCGTACGAGCAGAGGCATGCGACCAGGGTACTGCGGGCGGGCCCCCGCGCCTGTGGTCCGGGTCACAGTGCGGCGAGGGGCGCGGACCTGTTCAAAGCGGCGGCGGTGCGCGAAGATCGCCGCCACGCATGACACGCCCATGCCAATCATCTCGTCGCCGCGTCCCCGCGCAGGAGGATGTCCATGTCCCGCCGCCGCTCGTTCCGTGGCCTGGTCGCCGCGACCGTCGCCACCACCGCCCTGCTCCCGCTCACGGGGGCGAGCGCCGCGCCCCTGCCCCAGGGCCGGGTCTTCATGGTGAACCCCGTCCAGTCCACCGGCGACCAGACCCTCGCCGACCACAAGGACGCGGCCACCGACGTGCCCGCCTCCGCCTACGCCCTGGCCACCCTGCGCAACCTCGACGCGAGCGGCACCCTGTCCGGGAAGTGGGTCACCGTCCGCTCGGAGACCGGCGCCCCCGCGAAGGTCGCCGACGCCGCCTCCTACGACCGCTCCCAGGACCAGTTCGAGCAGGTCATGGCGTACTTCTGGGTCAACGAGGGCCAGGAGTACCTCCAGGGCCTCGGCTTCGGCACCGAACTGCCCGGCGCCAACGACCGGGTGCAGCCGGTGCGGCTCAACCAGTGGGGCGCCGACAACTCGTACTTCACCGACAAGAAGGCGGAGATCCGCTTCGGCAAGGGCGGGGTGGACGACGCCGAGGACGCCGAGGTGATCCTGCACGAGTACGGGCACGCCGTGCACCACGCGCAGGTCCCCGGCTTCGGCACCTCCGTCGAGGCCGGCTCGATCGGCGAGGCCTTCGGCGACTACCTCGCCGTCGCGGTCGGCACCCACGCCGCCGCGAAGTACGGCTGGCCCGTGAAGGCCGAGCAGGCCTGCGTCGCCGACTGGGACGCCACCGGCTACAGCGAGGCCCCGCACTGCCTGCGCCGTCTGGACAGCGCGAAGACGTACGCGGACCGGGAGGGCGAGGTCCACGCGGACGGCGAGATCTGGTCGCGCGCCCTCTTCGACATCCGCGCGTCCCTCGGCGCCCGCACGGCCGACCGGATCATCGTGAACGCCCAGTTCGGCTTCGCCCCCGACACCAGCTTCGAGGCCGCGGCCCGTACGACGGTCGCGACGGCCCAGCGGATGTACGGCACGGCGGCGGCGGACGCGGTACGGAGCGCCTTCCGCGCCCGGCAGATCCCCGGGATCTAGCCCGAGCACCGGCTGCTCGCGTTACTTCTCCAGGGCCTCGCCGACCAGGCGGGCCCACTGGGACACCACCCGTTCGCGGCGGGGCGTGTCGTCGGTGAGGAGGGTGGCGAGGCCCAGGCCGCGGGCCATGTCGAGGAGGCCCTGGACGGTCTCCCGGGCGCCGGGCCGGGACTCGTCGGCGCCGAGCAGTTCGACGGCGATGCGGTGGGACTCGCGGCCCACGCGGGCCTCCAGCTCGGCGACCCGGTCGCGGAGCTGGTCCTCGTGGGCGGCGGCCACCCACAGCTGGAGCGCGGCCCGGAAGAGGGGACCGGTGTAGAGGGCGACGATGCCGGCGACGGCCTCCTCGCGGTCGCGGGCCGGCAGGGCGCGCAGGGCCTGGGAGCGTTCCTCGGCGACGTACTCGACGGCCGCGGTGAACAGGTCCTCGCGGGTCGGGAAGTGGTGCTGGGCGGCGCCCCGGGAGACGCCGGCCCGTTCGGCGACGACGGCCACCGTGGAACCCGCCCAGCCGTGCTCGGCCAGGCAGGACACGGCGGCCTCCAGGAGCCGCCGCCGGGTGGCGCGGCTCCGGTCCTGCTTGGGTGCGGTCACAGCCGCCATGCGGGGTCCCGTCGTTCGAGGAAGGCCGTCATCCCTTCGCGTGCTTCGGCGGAGGCGAACAGCGTCGCCGACCTCTGCACGAGGTCCTCCGCATCGCGTTCGAAGGTCTCCAGGACTCTAGCGGTGACCAGCCGCTTCGCCTCGCGCAGACCCTGCGGGGAGGCCGCGCGCAGGGCGTCGAGGATGCCGTCGAGCGCCTCCTCGCCGGCCGTGACGAGCCCCATGGTGACGGCCTCGGGGACGCCGAAGCGTTCGCCGGTGAGGTAGTGGCGGGTGGCGGCGCGCGGTTCCAGGCGCGGCAGCAGGGTGAGGGAGACGACGGCGGGCGCGACCCCGAGCCGTACCTCGGTGAGGGCGAAGTCTGCCCCCTCGCCCGCCAGCACGATGTCGCAGGCGCCGAGGATGCCGAGCCCGCCCGCGCGGGTGTGGGAGCCGGCGGTGACGTGGGCGACGACGGGTTTCGGCAGTTCGACGATCCGCCGGAGCAGGTCGACGAAGGCGTACGGACTCGGCGGCGCCTTCAGGTCGGCGCCCGCGCTGAAGGTGGTGCCGGTGTGGGTGAGGACGACGGCCCGGACGGCCGGGTCCTTCGCGCAGGCCGCCAGGGCGTCGGAGAGTTCGCCGACGAGGGGCGCGGAGAGGGCGTTGCGGGTGGCCGGGGAGTCGAGGGCGAGGGTGGCGATGCCCCGC
>NZ_JAPSIW010000553.1 GCF_031178505.1 Streptomyces sp.
CCTCGCCCGCCCGCTCCTGGCCGACCCCACCACCCCGTACACCGAGGTCCGCTACGCCGGAATCCGCCTCGCCGAGTGCCTGACCGACGCCCTGCGGGTGGCCGAGTCCCGGGGGCTGCGCCTGCCGGAGGCGGACGCCGACGCGGACTTGGAGGCCGGGCCACCGGAGAGAGGCACCGGCGACCACTCGTCAGCACCGCCGCGCTGACACGTCAGCACTCCTTGGCCAGCGCCACCTCCGTCACCACCGATGGGGGACTGAGCGCCGGCTGACCGCGGTGACCAGCAGGGTGGCTGCGCTGCGCGGGCCCTCGGCCGCCGGCGGCAGCACATCGACGTGGACGCGCGTGAAGCCGGACTCGTCGAGGACCCTCGTCCAGACCTGCTCCCGGAGGACCCAGCGCCGCAGCACGGCCGCTTCCCCGTCCGGGGTCCTCGCCGGAATCTCGGCGGCTACGACAGCGGACTCCGCCGGAGCACCGCCCACGTGGTGGGCGAGGGTGGAGAACGCCAGCAGGCCACCCGGACGCAACCCGGCGGCCACGGCCGGCAGCAGCGCACGGGGGGACGTGAAGTCGAGCGCGCCGAACACGCTGTACAGCACGTCGTAGGTGCCGGCCGCCGTCCGCAGGTGTTCCACGGCGTCGGCTCGAACGACGCACAGGCGCGGCGCGAGGTGGCCGAACAGGCCGGTCGCCAGGTCGTACTGCGCCGGCGAGCCGTCGACGGCGTCGACTCGGGCAGGTGTGTGCCGGGTGGCGAGGTGGGCGGCGTGCCGGGCGGCCCCGGCGCCGAGGTCTCCGACGACCTTGTCCGTCAGGTCACCCAGGACCTCGGCGCCGGGGCCGCCGTCCTGACCCCAGGTCCAGTGGAAGGCGTCGGGGACCGCGCGATCGAGCGCGGCACGGGTGCGGCCGAAGTGGTGCCAGAGGTCGGTGGTGGTCGTCACCCACCTCATCCTGGCGCGTCCGGTCCGCGACCGGACGGACTCCGGTGATTCCCCCTCACACGCGAGCCGGGAACTCGCCTCACCGTTCGGGGAACATTCTTGTTCGGTCGACCTGCAGGCTTCAACGGCGGGAAGTGCAGAGGTTGGTCAACTCGGGTCACGTATCGTCAGGAAGTCGAGGGAGAGCGCGAAAGACCCGGCGGGTGGTACCGAAGCAGTCGCTTTGGTACCACCCGCCGGGTCTTTCGCGTCACTTGACGGATACGTCACTTGGTGAAGAGCAGTACCACTCCGATGAGCGCGGCGAGGCCCGCCGCGGCCAGGAACCCCGTCGTGCTCGACGTAGCCTCGATCAGCGGTCCCACCAGCAGGGGCGCGAGGAATTGGCCCCCGAAGATGACGGTGCCGGCCAGCGAGGTCGCGCGGCCCCGCAAGGCACCCGGCGCCGTCTCGTTGATCAGCACGGTCAGCGAGGGCAGCGACAGTCCTTGGCCGATCCCGAGCAGCGCGGTCCCTGCCAGCAGCAGCGCGGGGCTGCCGGCCACGCCCAGGACGGCGAAGGCACCGGTCCAGGCGAGCGCGGCCACACGCAGCAGCGCCGAATAGCTCAGCCGGGTCCGCAACCGCGCGTACCACAGTCCGACCAGGCTGCCCGCGGCGCTGGTGACCACCACGGAGTACAGGGACACCTGCAGCGGTTCCGTGATGCCCAGCGCGGCCAGCCGCTGGGGCAGGAACACCACCATGGCGTAGAGGAAGACGGAGGAGGCGGCCTGAAGCGCGTAATAGCCGACCAGCCCGGGGCTGCGCCGCAGCAGTACGAGCGCCCCGCCGGAGGCAGTGGAGGCGCTGCCCCGGGTCCGGGGCAGGACCACCAGGACCAGCAGCCCCAGCGGCAGTCCGACCAGGTACACCGCGAAGGGCGCGTGCCACGAGATACCGCCGACCGCGCCGCCCAGCAACGGCCACAGCACGCCGCCGACGCTGTTGGCGGACGAACGCCACCCCATCACCCGGTCCCTGCGGCTGCCCTGGAACAGCTGGAGCAGTGCGACGGTGGTGCCCGTGAAGACGGCCGCGGCCCCGATCCCGAAGACCAGCCTGCCGGCGATCAGGACCGGATACGAGGTGGCGAACAGACCGGTGGCCCCGCCGGCCGCGAAGAGGAACAGTCCCCAGGCCAGCGGGGACCGCACACCCCACAGGTCGATCAGCCGCCCGGCCAGTGGGCTGATGACGGCCACGGCCAGCGCGTGGGCGGTCACGACGAGGCCCGCCGCGGTGCCGCTGACCCCCAGATCGCCCCGGATCACCTCCACCACGGGAGAGATCACCGAACCGGCCATCACCCCCAGCGTGGAGGTGAGCAGCAGCGCGACGAGCGCGCCCGCCCGCCCGGACCCTTCCGGCTCCGGCAGCCCGCCGTCCGACGGTCCGGCCGCCGACGTGTCCGCCGCCTCCCCGGAGGGCGGCGACGCACCACGGCTCATGACGCGGTGCGAGGAACGGTCCGCCCCGGGCGGACATGGACGGTGGAAATGCGGTCGGGCGGACGGTTCATGGGAGGTACCTCGATGTGTGATGGATGCCGGACAGAAGGAGGGTCAGCCGACCGACAGGACGACCTTGCCCCTGCCGTGGCCCGATTCGACGTCACGGTGGGCCGAGGCCGCGTCCTCCAGGGGGTAGGTGGCCCGCACGTGAATGCGCAATACCCCCCGCACGTAGAGGGACACCAGCGCGTCCAGCCGCTTCGCGGAGCGCTGGCTGCCGATCCAGCGGGCGCCGAGCTGCTCGTACGCCTCGACGGAGGAGATCGTGCCCACCCGGTCGAGGTCCTTGACCAGTTCCACCGCGGCCCGCAGACCGTCCGCACTCGCCGCGTCCAGGGCCGCGTCGACCCCATGCGGAGCCAACTCCCGGACCCGCTCGGCCAGGCCAGGCCCGTAGGTCACGGGAATCGCGCCCAGCTCACGCAGATAGTCGTGGTTGGCCTCGCTCGCCGTGCCGATGACCGTGGCGCCCAACGAGCGGGCGAGCTGCACCGCGACGGTGCCCACTCCACCCGCTGCGCCGTTGACGAGAAAAGTGTCGCCGGCCCCGACCCGCAGGACCTCCACCGCGGTGTGCGCCGCCTGGCCGGCGCCGGACAGGCCGCCCGCAACCTCCCAGTCCATCGCGACCGGCTTGGCCACCACCTGATCGGCCGGTACCACCACGTACTCGGCGTAGGAGCGCTGCGTACGGAATCCCAGCACCTCGGCGCCCGCCTCGATGCCCAGCACTCCCTCACCGGTCTGGTCGACGACCCCGGCGAACTCACCCCCGGTGATGTGCGGGAACTCGATGGTGAAACCGGGAGCACGGCGGCCGGACCGGACCGCGCAGTCGATCGGCTGCACTCCCGCGGCCCGGACCCTGACCCGTACCTCCCCCGGGCCGGCCGTCGGCGTCGGGACGGAGACCGTGTCCAGCACCTCGGGACCCCCGAAGGCGGAAAACGCCGCTGCTCTCATGGATGTCGACCTTTCATCGAGTTCTCCGCCACCAGGCTGGGCGGAAGGGCATGGACCAAGCCTGTTACCTCAAGTGCGGTTCAGGTCAAAGCGGTTGTTGCCGACAAGATGACGTACGGGAAAAGGCGGCCGGAGGGGGGCCGCGGTGCCCCCTCCCGGCCGTTTCCCGGACTCCTGGTCCCGGCAGTCTCCTGGCTATCGTCCGGAGCCGTCGTGCTGGAGGACGCGGTGACTCACCAACCAGCCGTTGTTGCGCGGCACCAGGTGGTCACGGCAGACGACACTCGGGAAAATCTCCAGCGGCCCGTCGAGCCGGGTACGCATGGCCAGCGCGTAGGTGCGGGTCCGCAGGGACCCGTCCGGCTGGGCATGGACATCGAGCATGCCCAGCCAGTGCCGGAAATCGGTCCGCTCGGCCTCCAGCCGGTCGGCCCGCTTGCGGCAGGACGCCGCGATGGCCGCCCGGCCCCGCAGCGGATCCATCCGGCTGGCCTCCTCGAACACCGCGTCCTCGGTGAAGGTGTCGGCCCACTCCTCGGCCTTGCGGTCGTCGATCAGCCCCATCTGCCATGCATAGAACTGGATCGCGGCCCGGGCGCAGTGGAAGACCCCCGTGACATTGGTGTCGAGCACCTCCGCCCAGTGGTCCGGGGCGAGTTTCTCCACCGCCCCGGGACGGCTCACGCCGGCGTTGGCCACCAGGATGTCGACACCGCCGAAGCGGTCGGCGGCGGCCCGCATGAGCTCGGTGGCGGAGTCGGGATCCCGTACGTCGACCGGGTGGTAAGCGATGCGGCCCCCGCCCGCCCCCGGTTCCGGGCGCCACTCGCCCTTCTCCCGGGAGGCCACGACCACGTCGGCGCCTTCCTGGAGGAACATCCGGGCGATCCGTGCTCCGAGCCCCCGGGTGCCTCCGGTGACGACGGCCGTCCTGCCGCTGAGTCGTGTCATACCGCCGGCACCTCCTCGGCGTCCACCGCTGCCAGTGCCCGGAGCACGGCGTTCTGCCGGGTGTCCCGGGCTCGGACCAGTTCCGCGTAGGACCGGTCACCGAAGGCGTCGTCGGCCTGGGCAATGAGTGTCGCCAAGGTGTCCTCGTCCATCGGGGGACGGCCCAGCAGCTCCCAGCCCTTTTCCAACTGCGCTCCCAGGGTGTTCAGCCACTGACGCAGACCCCCCTCGCCACCGTTCATTGGACCGCGTCGGTGTCGGGCTGTTCGAAGACCGTTCGCAGCAGCGTGGCGACCCAGGGCTGGGCCGATTTCGGAACCTGGCTCAGCAAGTTCCTCGCGTAGTGGGTGCGGCATCGTTGCCACGACGCGCCGGGCAGCACCGCGCCGATGGCGTCGACCAGGC
>NZ_JAPSIW010000554.1 GCF_031178505.1 Streptomyces sp.
CACCTCATGTTCACCGCCGGTGTCGGTGCCCTTGTCGACCTGCCGAACTTCTCGGTGCTCATCCGGGGCATCGACTCCTGGAGCCACTCCGGTGTCACCGACTTCGACATCGATGAGCCCCGCCTCCGCGCCGCCGTCAACCGCTCACTCCAGCGCTATGGACGAGGACAGGTCGAACAACTGCGAGCGGCTCCGTGGCTGGAGGGCGCCGACGCTGACCCGAAGGGCTGGGCGGCCCAGGGAGTGGGCGTGCCCGTCACGCCCTTTCCCCAGTGGTTGCGCTGTACGGCCTGTAACGTGCTGGCCGCCGTCGACTCCGGTGAGTTCGCCTTCGTCAACTCCAACGCCCGGACACCGCACGAGGCGAGGTTCGTCCACGACTGCAAGCGGGGCAAGCCGCTCGCCGTGGCAGCGCGCTTCACCCTGGTCTGCACCGCCGGCCATCTCGACGAGTTCCCGTACACCGCGTACGTTCACCACGGGCAGGCCTGCGGCAAGACGCCGCGCCCGAAGCTGCGCATGAAGGATCATGGCGGCAATCAGGCGGCCAACGTCACCATCGAGTGCGTCGCCTGTGGTGTGAAGCGCAACATCCGGGAGGCCATGGGCGAGCGGGGCCGCCGTAACCTGCCCGCGTGCCGCGGACGGCACCCGCATCTGGGGACCTACGAGCCGAACGGCTGCGTACAGGAGCCGGTCCTGATGGTGGCGGGGGCCTCCAACCAGTGGTTCCCGCTCACCCTCAGCGCCCTGGCCCTGCCGAAGGCACAGGGCGGAGACATCGACAAGCTTCTCGACGATCACTGGCCCGACCTCGAACTCATCGAGGATCGAGGGCAGTTCGACTTTGTGGCGCGCATGCCCAAATTCGCTTTCCTGAAGGAGTTCGACGCCGACGCGGTGGTTGCGGCGATCACAGCGCGCAAGCAGGGGGCGGCCGGCCCGGCGCCCTCCGCGCCCGACGTCCAGACGGACCTGTTCGGACCGGAATGGGACGCGCTTTCCGGACCCGTCCCCACTCCCAGCGAGGACTTCGCGCTGCGGCGGGTCCCGGTGCCGGCCCGTCTCAGCGAGTTCTTCGGCGACATCAGGCAAGTCGAGCGGCTGCGCGAGGCCCGGGCGCTGATCGGCTTCACCCGGCTCGATGCGCCGGATCCGGAATCGCCGGAGATCGCCACGCGCGTCGAACTGTCCCGCGGGGCCCGCAACTGGGTGCCCGCGAGTGAGGTGCGCGGCGAGGGTGTCTTCCTGCGGGTGCGGGACGGCTTGATGGCCGAGTGGGTCGCCCGTATGGAGAAGTCCCCCCAGATGGAGGCGCACAGAGAGGCGTACGCGCGGTTCCGCGCCAACCGGAAGTCGGACCGCAAGACGAGCGACTTCGACCCCTATTCCGGCTGGCCAGGAGCCCGCTACATCGCCCTGCACACCCTCTCACACCTGCTGATCCGTGCCATCGCCCTGGAATGCGGCTACAACTCCGCCTCGCTGGCCGAACGGATCTACGCCGGAGACGAGCAGAACCCGAGGACGGGCATTCTCATCTACACCGCGGTCCCGGACTCGGAGGGCACCCTGGGCGGTCTGGTCTCCCTCGCCGAGGCACGCGAGTTCGACCGGATCGTGCGCCGGGCCCTGGTCGACGCCGGTCACTGCTCGGCGGACCCGCTGTGTGCTGAGCGCCTGCCGCACGACCCGGCCGACTTCCTCCACGGAGCCGCGTGCCACGTGTGCCTGTTCGTGTCCGAGACAACCTGCGAGCGTGGCAACCGCTTCCTGGACCGTCGTTTCCTCGTCCCGCTGGCCGGGGACAAGGAACCGGTGCTGACACCGGTCGGTCTGCTGCCGTGAGCCGCCCCGCGTTCGAGGCCGCTGTCGGGCCCGCGGTCGCGGCTCTCGGACTCTCCCGGAGCAAGGACCTCGCCGGCCTGCTGGCCCAGGCACGTTCCAGGGAACGGATACTGACCGAACTGGAGGCCCCGGGAGTCGGCGAGGCCGTCGCGCGACTCTGCGACGCGATGCAGTCGGAGTCGGTGGCACCCGCCGAGGCGGCTGCCTATGTGCGCGGCTATGTCGCCGCCCGACGACAGGTCCGGGACACGGTCCGTGTCCGCACGGTGTGGAGCGGCCCCTCGACACCGGCCGTACCGGTGCGCGCCACAGCCCAGGTGCTCGTCGAGGTCATCAACGGGGCACAGCACGAACTGCTGGCCATGACGTATGCGGCCCGTCCGTATCCGGCGCTGACCCGCGCTCTGAGGAAGGCCGCGGACAGGGGCGTGGAGATGCACGTCGTGGTCGAGACACTGGCAGGCTCGGGCGGACTTCTTTCAGGGAAGGAACCCGCCGACGCGTTCGCCTCCGTGCCCGGGCTGCTGCTGTGGGTATGGGCCCGGAACCCGGCCGAACACGCCGGTTCACGCCAACATGCCAAGCTGGCGGTCGCCGACCGCCGCACCCTCTTTCTGGGCAGTGCCAACCTGACCGAGTCCGCGGTTCGGCGCAACATCGAGGCCGGCGTGCTGGTGACAGGCGGGGAGGCACCGCAGCGCGTGGCAGAGCACATTGTGGAGCTGCAACGTCTCGGCATACTGAGGCTTTACCGACCTGAGCGAGCGGACCAGCCTTTTCGCCGATGACGCGACTGCGCGCCTACGGCCGTCGAGACGACGGCCCGGGGGCGGGCGTGGGTGGTTGACCGCCGTCCGGCAGCGCGGTTTTCTGCCGCCGCGGTCAATGCCGTTCTGCAACCACCGTCGTCAGCGGCGGCAGGATGTGCGCAAGGCCACTGGGCGATGACGATCCGCTGGCGCGTTGAAGAGGTTGCAGGACGGCGGTCTCGTTCGGGTAGTCGTCGCGCACCAACACAACGCGGACGGCGAGGTCACCAAGGTCACCGACGCACTCGGCCACTCCCGCCACGCCAAGTACACGGGCCACCTGCTGCAGAGCGCGATCGACGCGAAGGGCACGGGCACGGACGGCACCGGCGGCAACACCACCACCTACGGCTGGGACGGCCGCAACAACGCCCTCTCCCAGAAGCTCCCGCTCGGCGCCACGGCGTCGGTGACGGCGTACCAGACCGTCGCCGGCACCGACCTGCCCAACGACTTCACCACGGCGGACGGCCGCAAGGACACCTTCAAGTGCGACACCAACGGCAACACGATGTCGGTGACCGCCTCGGGCACGGCCGACGGCATCCGTGAGTACACCTCCAACAAGGACACCCCGACCTGCGGCGGCTTCGAGGGCCAGCGCTGCACGGCGAAGGATGCCAACGGCAAGGTCACCTCCTTCGAGTACGACACCAAGGGCAACCTCAAGACGGTGACGCCGCCGGCGCCGCTGGGCAAGACGGAGTACACCTATGACGCGCTCGGCCGGGTGGAGACCGCCACCGACGAACGCGGCATCAAGACGGTCTACGTCTACGACAACCGTGACCGCGTGACGAAGGTGTCCTCCACCAACGCCACGGTCACCTACTCCTACGACGGCGACGGCAATGTCAGGACCCGCACGGATGCCTCCGGCAGCACGGGCTGGACCTACGACGAGCTCAACCGTGAAAGCGTCCGCACGCTGCAGAACGGCGCCCAGACGGCGCTGGCCTACACCCCGGGCGGCGAGGTCGACCACTACACCGACCCGACCGGCACCACCGACTACACCTGCACCCCGGCCAGGGCGGAGCGTCGGGCCGTCGCTCCCGACCCGAAACCGGCCAAGGCTCTTGAACCGAAGCCGGTCGAGAAGAAGGATCCGAACCTCAGGAAGATCCGACGCCTGCTCGGTGAACTGGACCGGACCCATGGGCACCGGCCCACCCAGGACCTGCTGCGGCTGCTCGACGAGATCGGGAAACATCGCGATCAGCTCGCCCGACCACTGCCCGCCGCGGAAACCAAGCTCGTCGAGCGGTGGCAGAGCAGGCTGGAGGACCGAAGGTCCGCCGAGCGCTCCGCCCAGGCGGCCGCCGCCTCGCGGAACACGTAGGCGAGGACGGCCCGCACCGCCGAGACACCGCAGGACGACCGCCTACCGGCCGAGAGGGTCGAGAAGCTGGCCCCCACGGTCCGCGGCATCCTCGAGAAACTAGCCCGCGCCGACGGCACTCCCCTAAGCTGGGGCGACCTCCGTGTTCGGGCGGGTGGGCAGCTCCCGTTCCTGCACCCGGAGGACCAGGTCGTGTTGCTTGTCGCGGCGGACCGGGGCACACCGGCTGACGAGCCGCTCCTGTCCACACTGGTCGACAATCCCGTAGCCGCCCCGCACCGGCTCTACCGCCAGGTGCGCCTCGGTCTCGGTCGGGAGCCCGTCCCTGATACGGAGCTCGAGACTCATCGAGCCGTGGAGGCTCTGCGGTTGCGGCAGATCTGGCGTTACCGGCGGTGAGTGGGTAGCCCTTCCGGCTCCCGCGACGGGGCGAGGGCGAAGCCATGTGCGTCATGCTTCGACCGGCGTCGTCAGCACCGCCCGGACGGTCTTGCCGCAGGGTGGGTAGGGGACGGTATCCCAATGCCGCCGGCTCTCGACATGACTGATGAGACGTCAGGTAAGTCAGCATCCACTCAGCATCAGTCCCGTACGGCTCCTCGCGCGTGCGCCCGGTCGGCGGCTTCGCGGCAGCCTGCTGGCGCAGAAATACGCAGAAGGTCTTCGAGCCGAAGGCATGCCGATGTACAGTGAGGGACGCCCTTGACCTGCAGAAAGCAGGCAGGGAGCCGTCTTTCAGGAGTCCAAAGTGCTGCGTACTCTGTTCAAGTCCAAGATCCACCGCGCCACCGTCACCCAAGC
>NZ_JAPSIW010000049.1 GCF_031178505.1 Streptomyces sp.
CCGTGATCGTCGCCACCCGCGAACGGCCCGGCTCCCTCGCCCGCGCGCTCGACTCACTGCTCGTCCAGGACCACCCGGACCACGAAGTGATCGTCGTGGACAACGCGCCCCGCACCACCGACACCCGCGACCTGGTCACCCAGGAGTACGCGGGCCGCGTCCGGTACGTCCGCGAGGACACCCCCGGGCTCGCCGTCGCCCACAACACCGGGGCCGCCGCCGCCGACGGGGACGTCCTCGCCTTCACCGACGACGACGTGATCGCCGATCCGCACTGGCTCACCGCCCTCACCGCACCGTTCGCGGCCGACCCCGGCCTCGGCTGCGTCACCGGCCTCATCCTGCCCGCCCGGCTGAGCACCCCCGCCCAGATCCTCCTCGAAGCGCACGGCGGCTTCGCCAAGGGCTTCGCGCCCCGCCTGTACGACCCGGCGGCGCCGCCCGCCGACGAGCCCCTCTTCCCCTTCACCGCCGGCAGCTTCGGCTCCGGCGCCAACATGGCCTTCCGCGCCGCCGCCCTGCGGAAGGCCGGCGGCTTCGACCCGGCGACCGGCACCGGCACACCGGCGAAGGGCGGCGACGACCTGTACGCCTTCGTCGCCGTCCTCACCGCCGGCTTCCGGCTCCGCTACACCCCCGAGGCCCTCGTCTGGCACCACCACCGCGAGACCTGGCAGGACCTGCGCAACCAGGCGTACGGCTACGGCGCCGGCCTCACCGCCTACCTCACCGCCACCCTCGTCCGCTGCCCCCGCCTGCTGCCCGCCCTCCTGGCCCGGCTCCCGCGCGGCCTCGCCCACGCCCGTGCCATGACCGCCTCGCGCGGCCAGACCTCCGGCGGCGGCGTCCCCGGTGAGCACGGCACCCACCACCACCCGTGGCCGCGCTCCCTCTCCAGGCGGGAGCGGCGCGGCATGCTCCACGGCCCCCTCGGCTACCTGGCGGCCCGCACACGCGGAGGCAAGCGATGAACGGAGCGCCCGTCCACAGCCGCGTACCGGTCCTGCTCTACCACGCCGTGCGGGACGACCCGCCGGACTGGATCGCCGAATTCACCGTCACACCGAGGGAGTTCGCGGCCCAGCTCGACGCGATCGTGGCCGCCGGCCGCACCGCCGTCACCGTCGGCACCCTCGTCGCGCACCTCACCACCGGCGCCCCGCTGCCGCCCCGCCCCGTCGTCCTCACCTTCGACGACGGCTTCGCCGACCTGGCGGGCCCCACCGCCGAGGCCCTCGCCTCCCGCGCGCTGCCCGCCACCGCCTACCTCACCACCGGGGCGATCACCCCCGGCCGCCCCTGCCTCCTGCCGCCCGCGCCGATGATGACCCTCGCGCAGGCCCCGCGCCTGGAGGAGTACGGCATGGAGGTCGGCGCCCACACCGTCACCCACCCGCAGCTCGACACCCTCGGGCCGCACGCCCTGCGGCGCGAACTGCGCGAGGCCAAAGCCGTCCTGGAGGACGCCCTCGGCCACGAGGTGCGGCACCTCGCCTACCCGCACGGCTACAACAGCCCGGCCGTCCGCCGGGCCGCCGCGGCCGCCGGCTACACCTCGGCCGCCGCCGTCCGCCACGCCCTCAGCTCCCGGCACGACGAGGTCTACCGCCTCGCCCGCCTCATCGTGCGCCGCACCCACACCGTCACCGACGTGGAGCAGTGGATGGAGGGCCGGGGCGCGCGAACCGCCCCGTACCCGGACTCCCTGCCCACCCTCGGCTGGCGGATGTACCGCAGGGCCCGCGCCCGGCTCAGAGGTCCACAGTTCGCCGGCTGAGCGGCGGAGCACACCGGGATCGCGACCGCCCGCCGGACCGGTGGGAGGCCAGTGCAGGGATCGACCGAAGTACGTTCCTTTGTTCGTCGCAGGGGATGGGGGGAGAACCGTCGTGCAGCAGCACCACCAAGGGGTCGCACCGGTGACCGGGAGCGGCGGCGTGCCGTCCCCGGCCACCCCGCGGGACGCGGGCGGGCGCGAAACCGGAAAGCGGGGCGTCCCGGGACGGGAGTCCGGAGGGGGAGCGGTCACCCGCCGGACCGGCCCCGCCGCGCTCCGCTCACCGGCCGCCCTGAACCTGGCCGTGCTCCTCCTCGCCGCCGCGCTCTGGCTCCGGGCCCTGCCCAGCATCGATTTCCGGAGCATCGAGGAGTTCGGCCTCCTGGACCGCTTCCCCCTCGGTTTCTATGCCGCACTCGCTGTTCTGACCTTCGGGTTCGTGCTGACTCTGCGGCGTGCGGGCACCGCCCCGCTCTGGCCGGCGACCTACTGCGCGGCGATGCTCGTCGCCCTCAAGGCGCCGCCGGCGATCCTTTACGACACCGTCCGCTACGCCTGGGCGTCCAAACACGACGCCATCATCAGCAGGCTCCTCGCGGAAGGCACGGTCCACCCGGGGCGCGAGCTGTCCGGAGGTATGTCCGCGTACGATCAGTGGCCCGGTTTCTTCTCCCTCGACGCGGCCCTCGTCCGCGCCTTCGGCGTCGACGGCGCCGCCTCGTTCATCAACTGGGCCCCGGTCGCGCTCGGACTGCTCACCGCGCCCGTCCTCATCCTCGTCTACCGAACGTTCAGCGACGACTGGCGGCTCGTGTGGACCGGAGTGTGGATCTTCCAGCTGGCGAACTGGGTCGGCCAGGACTACCTCTCCCCGCAGGGCTTCTCGTACCTGCTCCACCTCACCGTCCTCGCCGTCGTCGTGCGGCACTTCGTGCTCCCCGGATCGGCCGGCGCGCTCCGTGACCGCTCGGAACTCGACCCGGCCGCGGCGGCCGTGCCACCACCCACCACCACCCGTCAGCGTGCGGTCGCCGTCCTCTTCCTCCTCCCGGTCGTCGCCACCATCAACGCCTCGCACCAGCTCACCCCCGTGATGCTGTGCACGACCCTCTTCGTCCTCTGCCTCACCCGCCGCTACCGGAACCTCGGGCTCCTCGCCACCACCGGCCTGATCATGCTGGTCTGGAACCTGACCATGGGCCGCGCCCTGTTCCTCGACACCCTCGGCACCCTGCGCGAGAAGGCCGGCGACCTCCTCGGCAACTCCCGCCCCGGCTTCGCCGGCGACCCCACCGGCCCCGGCCCGGAACTGGTCGGCAGCGCCAACGTCCTGATGGTGCTCGCGCTCGGCGGACTCGCAGCCGCCGCCGTACTGCTCCGCCGCAAGCTGGCCCGCAGCGCCCTGCCGCTGGTCCTGGCCGCCGCCGCCCCGCTGCCGATGTTCGCCCTCAACGACTACGGCGGCGAGATGATTTTCCGCGTCTACCTCTTCGGCCTGCCCGGCGCGGCCTTCTTCGCGGCAGCCGCCCTCGTCCCCGCCGCCGGGGCCGCGAGCCGGGCGGCCACGATCGCCCGCCGCACGGCCGCGGTCGCGCTGCCCGTGACGCTCGTGGCGATGCTCGCCGGCTTCCTGCCGTCGTACTACGGGAAGGAGGGCATGCACTACGCGCCGCCCGGCGAGACCGCGCTCACGCGCCGGGCCTTCGACCGGGCACCCGAGGGCGCGCTCATCCTCGCCGCGACCGGTGCCTTCGCCGACTCGTACTACCGCTACGACCACTACGAGCGCTGGTTCTTCACCGAGCAGGAGGTCGACGAGAACCTGCGCATGCTGAAGGACCCGGCCGGCTACCTCGCCGGCGGCATTCCCGCCGGGAAACCGGCCTATGTGATCCTCACCCCCACCCAGGGCGAGGCCGTCATCGGCGAGGGCTACCTGCCGGAGGGCGGCTTCGACTCCCTCCGGCAGGCGCTGAAGAGATCCCCGTTGTTCGCGGTCGTGGAGGAGAGCCCGCACGGGCTCGTCCTGCGCTACCGGCCCACCACCGGCGGCTGAACCTCCCGGGCGACCGGTGGCTCGACAGTGGACCGCTGAGCCCCCGGCGGCCGGGCACCCTTCGGGCTCGCCCCCTATCCCACACACGAGGAGCAGGTACGCCATGGCCCACCCACGCCCGATCCCACGAGTCCAGCGCAGAGCCGCCCTGGCGGCGTCCGGATGGATCGCCCTCGCCGCGACCGCCTTCCCCGGCGGCTCCCCGCTGCGCTGGATCCCCGTCCTCGCCTTCGTCACTCTCGGACCCGGCCTCGCCCTGCTGTTCCCGCAGCCGGGCGGACTGCGGCCCGGTGCCCGCCTGGAAGCTCTGGCCCTCGCCGCGCCCGTCAGCCTCTCCGTGGCCACGCTCGCCGCGACCGCTCTGTTCCTCGCCGGGTCTTTCTCGCTCGTCGTCTTCCTGGTGAGCCTGGCCGTCTTCGTCAGCGTGGCCGCCGTCCTGCCCGGAGTGCCGCTCCCGGCCGCCACGCGCGGTGCCGTCGAGCGCGAGGGAACCCGGCCGTCCGGTGGTTTCCGCAAACGAAGGCCCGGTGAGGCCCGGTGAAGCGGCGGCACGCCGCGGGAGGGGCCGCGGCCCGGCTCGCCGTGGCGCTCGCCGCCGTCGGCGCGCTGACCGCCGGGATAGGAGTCTGGTCGTCCCTCGCCGAGGACGACGACTGCGCTCCGGACAAGGAACTGGTCCTGTCGTGCGGAGCCTGGTGGGGCGCGTACATCCCCCACGACGAGGACAGTTCGCTCACCCGGCCGGTGTACGCCTTCGAGAAGAAGATCGGCCGCAAGCTCGACCTCGTCTACACGTATCACGACATGTCGGGGAGCAAGGCCGACGGCGAGTTGCTCACCCCCGACGAGGTCGAACTCGGCCGCGAACGGCTTCTCATGCTCGCCTGGGAGTCCACCGTCTGGAGCGAGAAGCACCACGCCAACTGGACGGAGCGCCAGCTCGGCTGGAAGAACATCGCCGCGGGTACGTACGACACCTCCGTCATCGACCCCCAGGCCCTGCGCGTCAAGGCGTACGGCAAGCGGGTCTTCTTCTCCTTCGACCAGGAGGCCGACTTCCGCATCGAGCAGGGCGCCGGGACGCCCCAGGAGTACGTCGCCGCCTACCGCCACGTCCGCGACCGCTTCGAGAAACTGGGCGTCACCAACGTGGTGTGGGTCTGGACCGTTTCGGGTTACCTCGGCAACGCCGAGGTGATGAAGCAGCTCTACCCCGGTGACGACTACGTCGACTGGATCGGAATGGACCAGTACAACTACTACCTCTGCCACAAGTCGCCGAACTGGCTGGACTTCGACCGCAGCCAGCGCCCCAGCCACGACTGGCTGCGCGAGAACATCTCGGCCGACAAGCCCGTCATGCTCTCCGAGTTCTCCACCGCCCCCGACCCGGAACGGCCCGAGCGGCAGCGCGACTGGTACGCCGCGATCCCGGAGGTCGCCCCGACGCTGCCGAAGGTGAAGGCGTACGTGCACTGGAACCGCGCCGTGCCCGGGCCGGGCTGTGATCTGACCGTCGATCAGGGGCCGGCCCTCGAGGGGTACCGGATCGCCGGCCAGGACCCGTACTTCCAGCAGCCCCTGCCACGGCGCTGACGGCCGCAGGAGGCTCAGCGGCGGCCCCGGCCGCCGGTCAGCCCCCGCAGCGCGTACCCCGCCATCACCCCGCCCCCCAGCCCCAGCAGCACCGTCAGCGGCGCCGCCGCGAACGCCTGCTGTCCCGCCCAGCCGGCCCAGACCAGGACCCAGACGGCCCCGGCCGTGACGCGCGGGGCCGTGCCGAGGACGTGGAGCAGGGCGGCGGCGAGGAGGAGGCAGAGGGCCTGGGCCACGATCGGGGCCGTGGCGGCGGCCGGGCCCTCGCCGAGGAGCGCGGCGCCGGGGCCGCCGGCGTCCGCGGGGGGCAGTCCGAGCAGGGGCGGGGCGGTGTGCAGGGCGAGGAACGTGGTGAGCAGCACCGCCGCGGTGAAGCCGGGCCGGAAGGTCCGCAGGGTGACGGCGACGCCCTGGAGGGCGACGAGCAGCAGCCCGGCGGCGAGGGTCCCCGGCGGCAGGGCGGCGAGGAGGGCGGGGCCGGAGAGCCGGCCGGCGGTGAGGTCGCCGGCGGGGACCAGCGGGAGCCAGAAGAGCGCGGCGGCGGCGCCGAGGAGCGGCCACAGCAGAGCCCCGGCCCCCGGCCGGCGCCGGGGCGCGCGCCGGCGGGGAGCTGCGGCCGGTTCCTCGTACCGGTCCCGGGGGACGAGGACGGGGATGCCGAACGCCGGCGTCACCGAGTCGTGCGCCCCGCGCAGATAGGCGCTCTCGCGCGCCCAGTTGGTGCCGTACCCGTCCTCCGCGCGCTCCCTCACCCGTGCCGCGGCCTTCGGCCCCCCGGGCGCCGTCCGGCCCCGGAGCGTGGCCCGCAGGCCCGGTACGCACACGAGGGCCGTCACCGTCATCCCGCCGAGGACGGCGTATCCGGCCCCGGCGATGCCGAAGGGCCCGAGGAGGACGGCCGCGCTGCCCAGCACCAGGACGCACATGCCGCCCTGCAGGGCGGCGAGCATGCCCGTGCGGCCCTGGACGCGCAGGACGCCGATGTACAGCTCGACGGCGACCCGGGGCAGCGCCGCGGCGGAGAGCAGACGCAGCACGGTCGTGCCGTTCTCGGCGTACTCCGTGCCGAACGGGGCGAGGATCAGCGGGGCGAGGACGACGAGGAGGAGAACGACCGGGACGAGCAGCAGCGCCATGCGGCGCAGCGCGCCCCGCACCCCTTCGGCGAGGGACTCGGGGCTGTGCGAGGCGTGGGCGGTGAGGGAGGAGGCCATGTTGATGGCCATGAACTCCATCGTGCCGCCGACGGTGTAGGCCGTGTAGAAGAAGGCGTTGTGGGCGGAGTCGAAGCGGACGGCGACCATCATCGGCAGCAGGCTGATCATGAGGAGGCTGAAGACCGAGCCGACGGAGTCCCCGGCGAGGAACCGGCCGATCTCGCGCAGGGTGGGCGGCTCGCGGTCCCGGTCGGCGCGGGCCTGGCGGGGGATGAGCCGCCGGAAGACGAGCCAGCCGAGCGGCAGCACGGAGAGCGCGATCGCCGCCGACCAGGAGACGAAGACGCCGAGGACGGGCAGCCCGGCGGCGAGGACGACGAGCAGGATCAGTTTGCCGAGCGAGAAGACGGCGTTGCCGACGGGGACCCAGACGGCGCGTCTCAGGCCGGTGAGGACCGCGTCCTGGAGGGTGAGCAGGGCCCAGCCGATGCTGGCGGCGGTGAAGAAGACGCCGGCGGAGAGCGTGCCGAGGGGGGCGTACGAGGGGCCCCACCGGTCCAGGGTGAGCAGGAAGAGGCCGGAGGCGACGCCCACGACCAGGGTGCTGACCAGGTACAGGCGTGCCACCAGCGGCCCGGTGGCGCGCCCGGCCCGGGGTACGTAGCGGACGACCGCTCCGGTCAGCGTCGTCGCGGTGAGCGAGGCGAGCATGCGCTGCGCGGCGATGGCGGCGGAGCCCTGCCCGACGGCCTCCTCGGTGTAGTGGCGGGCGGCCACCAGCCAGAAGCCGAGGCCGAGGGCGGCGGAGACGCCGGTGGACAGCATGAGGGCGTACGCGTTGCGGAAGAGGGAGCTGTCGCCCGGCCCGTCCGCGGCGGGCTCCGGCGCGGCGCCCGTGGGCTCCCCGGCCGTGGGGCGGCCGGTGTCCGGTGTCCGTGTCGTCCCGGTCACCGCGCGCCGCCGGGGGCCGCGGCGGGGTGGGCGGGCCTGATCCCGGCGGTCCGCAGGGCCGTGAGGGCCCGGGCGGCGAGGCGCGGGTCCACGGGCAGGGCGTGCCGGGCGAACCGCGCGGCGGCGGCCGGGGCGGGGGAGGGGTCGGTGAAGGCGCCGCCCGCGTAGGTGTCGAGCGGAGGGTCGTACAGGTAGCCGACGGTGATCCGGTGCCGGGCGAGGGCGGCGACGGCCGCGTCCCGGTCCTCGACGAGCAGCGGCACCCGGAACAGCGGCTGGGCCGGGCCGCCGCCGGGCCCGTACTCGCTCTGAAGGAGGCGCGCGGTGCCCTCCCGGTGGGCGGCGAGGACCGTGTCGAGCCGGGCGAGCCTCGCCCGGGTGCGGCGGAGGCGGACCGTGCCCGGGCGGAGGCGGTAGTCGTGCATGTCGACCCGGATCCAGGGGTGGAACGGGTCCAGCGCGGGCGCGGCCGGCAGGGCCCGCGCCAGGGCGCCGGCGCGCAGCGGCATGCGGATCTCCTCGCGCTCCTCCAGGCCGAGGGTCCGCAGGGCGGCGCGGGCGGCGCCGGTCAGGCGCAGGTGCCGTACGGCGGCCTCCGCGCCGGGCCGCAGGAGGTAGGCGAGTTCGGAGGTGGTACGGGCCGGATGCAGCAGGGCGTCGCGGGCGCGGGTCAGGTCCGCGCGGAGCGAGGGGTCCGCGAGGGCGAGGAAGCCGCCGGTCCTGGCGCCGGTGTGCTTGGAGAGGCTGAAGACGGCGGCCTCGCCGTACGTGCCGACCGGACGCCCGCCGGTGGTGGAGCCGATCGCGTGGGCGGCGTCCTCGATCAGCGGGATGCCGAGCCGGTCGCAGCGGTCCCGCAGCTCGGGAGCCGGGTCGGGGTTGCCGTACAGGTTGGTGGTGAGGACGGCGGACAGGCCCCGCCAGACGGATCCGGGGACGGCCGCCGGGTCGATCGAGCCGTCCCGGGGGTCGAGCGGCGCCTGCACCGGGCGCAGTCCGGCGGCGAGGACCACGAAGAGGATGACGTCGTCGTTGACCGGCGACATGAGGACCCGGCCGCCGGGCCGGCAGAAGTGGCGCAGGGCCAGATAGAGGCCGAGGCGGCAGGAGGGGACGTAGAGGCACTCCCGGCCCCCGAGCCGCCTCCGCATGTCCTCCTCGAGTTCCGCGTACGCAGAAACCATGTGATTCCCCCCTGGACCCCGGGCTCAATGTGGCCCCTTCCGGACGGGCGCGTCAACAAGGCCCGCCGGTCGTGCGGAAGGGCCCGTCCCGGGTCGGCCGACCGTGAACGGGCCCTTTCCGCAGTCATCTTGACGGCTGGGGGGAGGCGGCGGGGCTCATTCCTCCAGAGTCAGTCCCCGGCGCAGCCGGGCGAGGGTGCGGGTGAGCAGCCGGGAGACGTGCATCTGCGAGATGCCGAGCTCCTGGCCGATCTCCGACTGGGTCATCCCGGAGACGAAGCGCAGCGAGAGGATCTGCCGCTCACGGGAGGGCAGGGAGGCGATCATCGGCTTGAGCGAGGCGATGTACTCGATGCCGCTGATGCCGTGGTCCTCGTAGCCGAGCCGGTCGGCGAGGGAGTTCTCGCCGTCCTCCTCGTCGGCCTGCGCGTCGATCGAGCTGGCGGTGTACGCGTTGCTCGCGGCCATGCCCTCGACGACCTCCTCCTCGGAGATGCCGAGTTCCTGGGCGAGCTCGGCGACGGTCGGCGAGCGGTCGAGGCGCTGGGCGAGTTCGTCACCGGCCCGCGCGAGCGTGATGCGCAGCTCCTGCAGGCGGCGCGGGACGTGCACCGACCAGGACGTGTCGCGGAAGAAGCGCTTGATCTCGCCGATGATCGTCGGCATCGCGAAGGTCGGGAACTCGACGCCGCGGGACAGCTCGAAGCGGTCGATCGCCTTGATGAGGCCGATGGTGCCGACCTGGACGATGTCCTCCATCGGTTCGCTGCGGCTGGCGAACCGGCCGGCGGCGAACTTCACCAGGGCGAGGTTCAGCTCGACGAGGGTGTTGCGGACGTACGCGTACTCGTGGGTGCCCTCCTCCAGCTCGGTGAGCCGGGCGAAGAGGTGCTTCGACAGGGCGCGCGCGTCGGCCGGGGCCATCCGGTCGAGCGGACGGCGGTCGAGGGACCGGGGGTCGAGGAACCGCGGGTCGAACGCCGGGTCGGGCGTCGTCTCGTGCGGGGGCGGACCGTCCGGGAACAGTCCGGCGGGGGACTCGGGGTCCGGGGTCGAAGGGGCGGGGAACGGGATTGCCGACGGCGCGTCGGGGGTACGCGGGGCGTCGAGCCGGGGTGACATGGAACTCCTCCGTGGATCTTCTTGCTGCGGTTTGCGGCGCCTCCAGAGCCGGCCGTGTCGGGTGTTCTCCTCTAGCCCTACCGGCTTCACCCGGACGGTTGCAAGTGCCAATAGTCACGCTTGTCCGGTTTGCGGGGTACCTCATGTGCGGGAAGGCCCATCCCGCTTGTAGTGTTCGTGGCACATCAGTCGGCACAGGCGAGAGCGAGAAGAGGCACGGCCATGGACCGCCAGCACATCGACAGCGCGCAGCCCGGGCGGCTGCGGGTCGAGGTCCGGACCGTGGGTGGCAGCGAACTCCTCGCACCCCGGGGTGAGCTCGATCACCACACGGCCGAACTGTTGCGTGCCCCGCTCGACGGGGCACTCGACGCGGGCCGCACGCGGCTCGTGGTCGACTGCTCGGACCTCGAGTTCTGCGACTCGACCGGCCTGAACGTCCTGCTGGGCGCCCGGATGCGGGCGGAGGCCGCCGGCGGCGGCGTCCACCTGGTGGCGATGCGCCCCGCGGTGGCCCGGGTCTTCCGGATCACCGGCGCCGACGCCGTGTTCACCCTGCACGACTCCCTCGACACGGCCCTGCCCGGCTGAGGGCGCCGCAGCCCCCACCCCCCCCTCGCACCACCCGCACGTCCTGCCCCTCTGTCTCGTCACTCGGTGAGGTGAAGCGCTGATGGACCAAGCCACCGACGTCCGTACCCTCGCCCTCGGCGAGACGAGCGGCACGGTGCCGCTCGCCCGCGACTTCACGAGAACCGCCCTCCAGGAATGGGGCTGGCTGCCGGCCGCCACGGCCGACCGCAGGGCCGCCGCGGAGGACGTCCTGCTCGTCGTCTCCGAGCTCGTCACCAACGCCTGCCTGCACGCGGACGGCCCCGAGAGCCTCCGCGTCGTACGGCTGCCCAAGGCGCTGCGCCTGGAGGTCGCCGACCGGGGCGCGGGCCAGCCGACGCCCCGCACCCCGCACCGCGCCGGACGCCCCGGCGGCCACGGCATGTTCATCGTGCAGCGCCTCTGCCTCGACTGGGGCGTCGAGCGCGTCCCCGGCGCCCCCGGCAAGACCGTGTGGGCCGAACTGGCCGCGCCTTCCTAGCTTTCCCGGCCCGCTCGCGCTCCGTACGGCGCGGGGGCCCGCCGGTCCCGTTCAACGGCGAAGGCCCGCCGCCCCCTGACGGGGTGCGGCGGGCCTTCGCCGTTGTACGGCGGGCGCCGACGGCGTCAGTGGACGCTGCCCATGAGCTCCTGGACCTTCTTGCGGTACATGTAGATCGCGAATCCGGCGAGCGCGGCCAGCGTGGCCTGCAGTGCGATGATCCCGGTCCCGTTGAGGTCCACGCCCGCGATGGAGAGCAGACCCGTGGTGCAGTCACCGGCGGTGACGGCGAGGAACCAGACACCCATCATCTGGGAGGCGTACTTCTTCGGGGCCATCTTCGTGGTGACCGAGAGGCCGACCGGGGAGAGGCACAGCTCGCCGATGGTCTGGATCATGTAGATCGAGACGAGCCACATCGGGGAGACCTTGGTGCCGTCCGCCGCCATGTTCATCGGGACGATGAAGACGAAGAACGAGGCGCCGACCAGGACCAGACCCATCGCGAACTTCACGATGGTGTTCGGCTCCTGGTTCTTCCGGGCCAGCCACAGCCACAGCCAGGCGAAGACCGGCGCGAGGGCCATGACGAACAGCGGGTTCAGCGACTGGTACCAGGTCGCGGAGAAGCCGAGGCCGAAGACGCTGTCGGCGGTCTTGCCGTCCGCGAAGAGGGAGAGCGTGGAGCCACCCTGGTCGTAGATCATCCAGAAGATCGCGGCGGCCACGAAGAACCAGATGTAGCCGTTCATCTTCGACTGCTCGCCCTTGTCGAGGTCCTTGTCGCGCTTGATGCGGACGAGGACGGCGACCGGGATGATCAGGCCGGCGAGGGTGAGCGGGACCAGGGCCCAGTTCAGGGTGTACATGCCGAGGGCGACAACGGCCCCGTAGAAGACGGCCGCCAGGACGACGACGAGCGCCACCTTGGTGACGATCGCCTTGCGCTCCTCCGGCGACAGCGGGTTCGGGACCTCGCTGCTCTTCGGGTTCAGGCTCTTGGCGAAGGCCAGGAAGACGGCCAGGCCGAGGCCCATGCCGACGGCGGCGAGGGCGAAGCCCAGGTGCCAGCTGTACTCCTTGCCGATCGTGCCGATCACGAACGGCGCGACGAAGGCACCCAGGTTGATGCCGATGTAGAAGAGGGTGAAGCCACCGTCACGGCGCGGGTCGTCCGGGCCGTCGTAGAGGTGACCGACCATCGTCGAGATGTTGGCCTTGAGCAGACCCGAGCCGACCGCGACGAGCGCCAGACCGGCGAAGAACGCCGGCTGACCGGGCAGGGCCAGCGAGACGTGACCGGCCATGATGACGAAACCGGCGATGGTGACCGTCTTGCGGGCGCCCCAGACGCGGTCACCGAACCAGCCGCCGGGCATGGCCATCAGGTAGACCATCGACACGTACACCGAGTAGATGGCCGTGGCCGTGGCCGCCGTCATGGCGAGGCCGCCGCCCTGGCTGCCCTTGGCGGCGTCGACGCCACCGGAGACCAGGTAGTAGACCAGCAGGGCCCTCATGCCGTAGTAGGAGAACCGCTCCCACATCTCGGTGAAGAAGAGGGTGGTCAGGCCGCGAGGGTGGCCGAGAAACGTCTTCTGGTACCGGGGAGCCCCGGTCGAAGCCGCCGTCAGGCTGGACGCCATGTCGATCCTTGCTCTGTCGGGACGCGTTCGCTTCGTGAGCGGGTGCGCCCGGTGGGGGAGGCCGGCACCGGCGGGGTGCGGTCGCGCCCCTCCGGGATCCACGCCCTGGCGCGATGTCGCGCCCCGGACCCGGCCCACAGGTCATTCGCTGTCCTCAGGGTCGCCGGGGCGGCCCTGTGCAGAAAAGAGACCCTTGGCGTGTCGAACACGGCCAAAGGTCCCCGATTACCGCAACAGAACTACTCGACACCATACGACACGACAGTGCCGGATATGGAAGGACTTGAGAGATGGATCACAGGTGACAAAGGAACCACCCGCCTTCATTCGAAGGTCATGAGTAGGTTACGCGCCATGATCCCGAGGGCCCACGGGCGGGCCCCGTGTCCCGCCCCCGCCGCACCCGGGCCGCCTCGGCATCCCGCCCCGGCGCGGGACCCCCGCGGACTACCATCACCCCATGACCCGTGTACTGCTCGCCGAGGACGACGCATCCATCTCGGAACCGCTGGCCCGCGCCCTGCGGAGAGAGGGGTACGAGGTCGAGGTCCGCGAGGACGGACCCACCGCCCTCGACACGGGACTCCAGGGCGCGGTGGACCTGGTCGTCCTCGACCTGGGGCTGCCCGGCATGGACGGCCTGGAGGTCGCCCGGCGGCTGCGCGCCGAGGGGCACACCGTCCCCATCCTGGTCCTGACCGCCCGCGCCGACGAGGTCGACACCGTGGTCGGCCTGGACGCCGGCGCCGACGACTACGTCACCAAGCCCTTCCGGCTCGCCGAACTCCTCGCCCGCGTCCGGGCCCTGCTCCGGCGCGGCTCCGCCGAGCCCGCCGCCGCCCCCTCCACCCACGGCGTCCGCATCGACGTCGAGTCCCACCGCGCCTGGATGGGCGACGAGGAGCTGCAGCTCACCGCCAAGGAGTTCGACCTGCTGCGGGTCCTCGTCCGGGACGCGGGCCGGGTCGTCACCCGCGACCAGCTGATGCGCGAGGTCTGGGACACCACCTGGTGGTCCTCCACCAAGACCCTCGACATGCACATCTCCTGGCTGCGCAAGAAGCTCGGCGACGACGCGGCCAACCCGCGCTACATCGCCACCGTGCGCGGTGTCGGCTTCCGCTTCGAAAAGAGCTGAGCCACCTCCGTGCGCCGCCGCCTCATCAACTCCACGCTCGCCGTGGTGCTCGTCGTCATCTCCGTCTTCGGGGTCTCCCTGGTCATCGTGGAGACCCGCACCATCACCAGCAGTGCCCAGGAGAGCGTCGACTCCGAGGCCCTGCGGATCGTCTCCATCGTCGACAGCCGGCTGATCGGCGGCGAACCGGTCAACCCGGACATCCTCGCCGAACAGAGCGGCGCCAAGCGGTACGCGCGGATCCTCATCCCCGGCCGGCCCCCGATCGAGATCGGCGAGCCCCCGTCGGGGGACGTCATCCGGGGCCTCGCCGAGGGTGAGCGCGGCGAGACCGTGATCGTCGAGGAGTCCCGGTCCACCGTGACCGCCGAGGTCGGCCGCACCCTGCTCATCATCGGCGCCGTGGCCCTGCTCGCCGTCGTGGCCGCCGTCCTCCTCGCCGTACGCCAGGCGAACAGGCTGGCCTCGCCGCTCACCGACCTCGCCGAGACCGCCGAGCGCCTCGGCTCGGGCGACCCCCGGCCCCGGCACCGGCGGTACGGGGTCCCCGAGCTGGACCGGGTCGCGGACGTCCTGGACGCCTCCGCCGAGCGGATCGCCCGCATGCTCACCGCCGAGCGCCGGCTCGCCGCCGACGCCTCCCACCAGCTCCGCACGCCCCTGACCGCGCTCTCCATGCGCCTGGAGGAGGTCGCGCTCGCCGACGACCTGGAGACGGTCAAGGAGGAGGCGCACATCGCCCTCACCCAGGTCGAGCGGCTCACGGACGTGGTGCAGCGGCTGCTCACCAACGCGCGGGACCCGCGCACCGGATCCGCCGTCGCCTTCGACCTGGACGAGGTGATCAAGCAGCAGATCGAGGAGTGGCGGCCGGCCTACCGCAGCGCGGGCCGGGCCATCGTCCACTCCGGCAAGCAGGGCATGCGGGCCGTGGGCACCCCCGGCGCGGTCGCCCAGGTGCTCGCCGCGCTCATCGAGAACTCGCTCATGCACGGCGGCGGCACGGTCGCCCTGCGCACCCGGGTCACCGGCAACCAGTCGGTGATCGAGGTCACGGACGAGGGCCCCGGCGTCCCGGCCGACCTCGGCGCGCGGATCTTCGAGCGGGCGGTCAGCGGGCGCAGCTCGACCGGCATCGGCCTGGCCGTGGCCCGCGACCTCGCGGAGGCGGACGGCGGGCGCCTGGAACTGCTCCAGCAGCAGCCGCCGGTCTTCGCCCTGTTCCTGAGCCGCGAGGTCCGCAGCGGCTCGGACCAGGGCCCGGGCGAGCGCCCGGTCCGCTGACCCGCGGGGCCGCGGAGGCCCGCGCGGCCGACCGGTACGGGCCCACCGTCACCGGTCCGTACGTGCGCGAAAGGGCCGGTCCGCTTCCGCGGACCGGCCCTTTCGCGTGGACGGGAGTGGGTCAGACCCGGTCGGGCTGACGGCGGGACGCCTGGCGCGGGGCGCGCTCCAACAGGGCCTCGGCCGCCTGCACCGCCTGCTTCTCCTCCGGGTCCGGCAGCGCGCGGAAGACCCACGTGCGGTAGGACCAGAAGCGGAAGACGGTGCCGAGACCGATGCCCAGGAACTTGAAGATGTTGCTCTGCAGCGGGGTGTCCCAGCCGAAGCCGTACGTCGCCGCGAAGAGCACACCGTTCTGGATCACCAGACCGATCGCGCTGAACACGAAGAACAGCGTCACCTCGCGGGTCCGGCGGCTCTTGTCGCGGTCGCGGTACGTGAAGTACCGGAACCCGAGGTAGTTGAAGCCGATGGCGACGACCGTGGCGATGACGCTCGCCCGGACGACCTGGAGGTCCGTGAAGTGCCGGACGAGGTTGAAGACGCCGAGGTCGACCAGGACCCCGACCCCGCCCACCGCGCCGAACTTCGCGAACTCGCGGGACAGCCGGTCGAGCCGCACCCGCAGTGCGCTTCGGTCACTCATGGTGGTCGCTCGTTCCATCCGTTCATATGACGTCCGGATGACGTCAACCAATCCATGCTAACCAGCCCGTCCGGTGAACGTCTGCCCGCTGTCGAAACTCTGATCCTTCCCCGCACCACCTGTGGCAACACACAGCCGAACGGGTCATCCTGATTGTGCGGATACCCTAAGAGGGTGACGTTTCCCGTAGTAGGCATGGTCGGCGGCGGGCAGCTCGCCCGTATGACCCACGAGGCGGGTATCCCCCTCGGTATCAGGTTCAAGCTCCTCAGTGACACCCCGCAGGACTCGGCGGCGCAGGTGGTCGGCGACGTGGTCGTCGGCGACTACCGCGACCTCGACACCCTGCGTGACTTCGCGCGCGGCTGTGACGTGATCACCTTCGATCACGAGCACGTGCCCACCGAACACCTCCGCGCCCTGGAGGCCGACGGCATCCCCGTCCGGCCCGGCCCGGACGCGCTGGTGCACGCCCAGGACAAGGGGGTGATGCGCGCCCGGCTCGACGCGATCGGGGTGCCGAGCCCCCGGCACCGGATCGTCGCGGACCCGGCCGACGCGGCGGCCTTCGCGGCCGAGGTCGGCGGCTTCCCGATCATCCTCAAGACGGTGCGGGGCGGGTACGACGGCAAGGGCGTCTGGTTCGTCCGCTCCGAGGAGGACGCCCACGACCCCTTCCGGGCCGGCGTCCCCGTCCTCGCCGAGGAGAAGGTCGACTTCACGCGCGAGCTCGCCGCGAACATCGTCCGCTCCCCGCACGGCCAGGCCGTCGCCTACCCGGTCGTGGAGTCCCGCCAGGTCGACGGCGTCTGCGACACCGTGATCGCACCCGCCCCGGACCTGGACGACGAGCTGGCCGGGCAGGCCCAGCAGCTGGCCCTGCGGATCGCCCAGGAGCTCGGTGTCGTCGGTCACCTCGCCGTCGAGCTCTTCCAGACCGCGGACGGCCGCATCCTCGTCAACGAACTCGCGATGCGCCCCCACAACTCCGGCCACTGGACCCAGGACGGGGCGGTCACCTCGCAGTTCGCCAACCACGTCCGGGCGGTCCTCGACCTCCCCCTCGGCGATCCGCGCCCGCGCGCCCCCTGGACCGTGATGTGCAATGTCCTGGGCGGCGACTACCCGGACATGTACGGCGCGTACCTGCACTGCATGGCCAGGGACCCGCAGCTCAAGATCCACATGTACGGAAAGGACGTGAAGCCCGGCCGCAAGGTCGGACACGTCAACACCTACGGCGACGACCTGGACGACGTGCTGGAGCGCGCGCGTCACGCCGCCGGCTACCTGCGAGGAACGATCGTTGAGTAATCCGCTCATTGGCATCGCCATGGGGTCCGACTCCGACTGGTCCGTCATGGAGGCCGCCGCCCAGGCCCTCGACGAGTTCGAGATCCCCTACGAGGTGAACGTCCTCTCCGCGCACCGGATGCCGCGCGAGATGATCGCGTACGGCGAGGAGGCCGCGGGCCGCGGACTCAAGGCGCTCATCGCGGGCGCGGGCGGCGCCGCCCACCTGCCCGGCATGCTCGCCTCGGTCACCCCGCTCCCGGTCATCGGCGTCCCCGTGCCGCTGAAGTACCTCGACGGCATGGACTCGCTCCTTTCCATCGTGCAGATGCCGGCGGGCGTGCCCGTCGCCACGGTCTCCGTCGCCGGCGCCCGCAACGCGGGCCTGCTGGCCGCCCGGATGCTCGCGGCGCACGACCCGGACCTGCTGGGCCGCATGACGGAGTTCCAGCAGGAGCTCAACGACCAGGCGACCGAGAAGGGCAAGCGTCTGCGGGCCAAGGTCGAGGGCTCCGCCTCCTTCGGCTTCGCCAAGTGAGCGCGGTGCCCACCGCCGCCGACCGTCTCGCGGAGGCCAGGGAGCGCCTGGCCGCCGCCCCCCGCGTCGACGGCCCCAACGACCAGCCGGGGGCGCGGCGCGAGCACCTCGGGCGGGAACGGGGTGCCGTCCCGGCGGCGCAGCGCGCCGTCGTCGAGCCGCCGCAGCGCCGCCTGCCGCAGCTCGGCGCTGAGGGCGTCGCGCTCGCTGCCGTCGTCCGCGGGTCCGTCCGCCAGGCCGAGCCGGCGGACGACCCACGGCAGCGTCGCCCCCTGGACGAGCAGGGTGCCGGCGGCGACGACGAACGCCACGAGGACGAGCAGCGAGCGCTGCGGGGTGTCCGACGGCAGCGACTGGGCGGCTGCGAGCGTGACCGCACCGCGCATCCCCGCCCACACGAGGACGACGCCCTCCCGGGGCCCGAACGCCTGCTCGGCGAGGTAGTCGACGTCCGCCAGGCGGCGCCGCACGCGCCGGCGCAGGAGCCCGCGGCGGCGCTCGACCTCCTCCCGCGGCGCCCCCGGCGGTGGCGCCTGCGTCTCGATCCGGTCCTGCGCGCGGGTCAGCACCGCCCGCAGCTGCGGGATGCGCCGCGCCCGCCGGGCCAGCGCCCACACGGACGCGCTGACGAACACGGTGCGCACGGCCACGACGACCGTCGCGACGAGCGCGCCGAGGCCCAGGGCG
>NZ_JAPSIW010000555.1 GCF_031178505.1 Streptomyces sp.
GAGTCCAGGTCGGCCCGGACGGCGTCCAGGTCGAAGTCGAGCCAGTGGTGGAACCATCCCCGGCTCGGCGTGTAGTTGACGCCGAAGCGGGGCGCCCGGCGGGCGGGCGCGGACGGACGGCTTTCGTGGCCGGTCATGGGTGAGGGTGACCCTCCGCGGGTGTTCATCCTTTGACCGCTCCTTCCTCGACGCCCTTGAAGAAGAACCGCTGGAGCGCGGCGAAGACGGCGACGACCGGCAGGAAGGCGATCATCGTGCCGGCCGCGATGAGCCGCGGGTTCGCGGCGAAGGTGCCGTCGAGGTACTGGAGACCGACGGTGAGGGTGTAGCGCGCGGGGTCGTTCAGCACGATCAGCGGCCACAGGAAGTCGTCCCACGCGCCGATGAACGTGAAGATCACGACCACGCTCAGCATGCCCCGGACACTGGGCAGTCCGACGTGGACGAGGCGCTGCCACACGTTGGCGCCGTCCACCAGTGCGGCGGCGTCCAGGTCGGGCGGGATCGCGCGGAACGCCGTGTACATCAGCAGGACGTTGAGCATGGCCAGGGCGCCGGGGAGGGCCACCCCGAGCAGGGTGTCGGTGAGACCGAGGCTGCGGATCGTCACGTACTGCGAGACGATCGTGACCTCACCGGGCAGCACGAGCGTGGCGAGGAACAGCCCGAGCACCAGCCGGGCGCCCCGGAAGCGGAGCCGGGCCAGGGCGTAGCCGGCGAGAGTGGCGCCGACGACGTTGCCGGCGACCGCGATCCCCGCCACGACCAGGGAGTTGGCGGCGTACGTCCACACCGGGACCGTCTCGGCGACCTGCGCGTAGTTGGCGAGGGTCGGGTCGGCGGGCAGGAAGTCGGGGGTCGGGGAGTACACGTCCTCGTCCGGACCCTTCAGCGAGGTCGACAGCTGCCACAGGAAGGGGCCGACGGTCAGCAGGAGGACGAGGACGAGCAGCACGTAGCGCACGGCCTTCTCGGCGGCGGACGGGGTGGCGAGGCTGCGGGACACGGTCAGGCCCCCTTCCGGTTGAGCCGGGCGAGCAGCAGCATCGGTCCGACGGTGAGGAGGAACAGCAGGATGCTGAGCGCGGAGGCGTAGCCGATGTGCCCGGTGAAGCCCCTGCTGTACATCTGGATGAGCATGACCACCGACATGGTGCGCCCGCCCGGCCCGCCGGTGCCGTCCGACAGGACGTACAGCTCGGAGAAGACGCGCAGCGCGGAGACCGCGATGAGCACGGAGACCAGCATCATCGCGGGCCGCACGCCGGGCAGGGTGACATGCCGGAAACGGCGGGCGGCGGAGGCCCCGTCGACGGCGGCGGCCTCGTGGAGTTCGCGCGGCACGTTCCCGAGCGCGGAGAGGTAGATGACCATGTAGTAGCCGAGCCCCTTCCAGACGGTGAGCGCGATGGCGCTGAACAGCAGCAGCCACCGGTCGGTGAGGAAGGAGACGGGCCGGTCCGCCGCGCCGAGGGCACCGAGGATCCCGTTGAGGAGGCCGCGGTCGTCGAGCACCCAGCCCCAGATCAGTCCGACCACGACGGCGGAGGCGACGACCGGGGTGTAGAAGGCGGTGCGGAAGAAGGTGATGCCGGGCAGCTTCTTCTCCACGAGGAGCGCGAGCAGCAGCGGCAGGAAGGTGAGCAGGGGCAGGCAGATCAGCAGGTAGATGACGCTGTTGAGCAGGGCGTCGGCCAACTGCTCGTCGCCGAGGGCGCGTTCGTAGTTGGCCAGGCCCGTGAAACGGCCGCCGCCCAGCGGTTTGGCGTTGGTGAAGGAAAGGATCACCGTGTTGACGGCGGGCCACAGGTTGAACACGGCGAGCCAGACCACGGCGGGCGCGGCGAGCAGCCACGGGGTGAACCAGCGCCGGTGTGTCATGGGGTGCCTTCCTCGCGGGAGTACGGCGGGAGCGGGGGCCGGGGGCCTTCCGGTGCGCGGGGGAGGGCCGTACGGACGGCGCGCCGTCCGCACAGGTCCGGACTCAGTCCTTCAGGAGCTCGTCGGCGCGGGCGACCGCCGTGTCCAGCGCTTCCCGGGAGGAGGTCCGGCCGCTGAGGGCGAGGGCGATCTGCTGGTTGACGACGGTCTTGACGGCGTCGTTGGCCTGGACCGGTTCCAGCATCCGGGCCCTGGCCAGCGAGGCGAAGGCGGTGACCTTCGCGTCGCCCGCGTTGGTGCCGTCGCTCCGGCTGAGGAAGGCGTCGCCGGCGGAGGCCTTCGTGGACGGGAAGACGCTGGTGAGCCGGGCGAACGCGGCCTGGTTCCCGGCGCTGGTGATCCAGCGGGCCAGCGCCAGCGCGGTGGCCCGGTTCCCGCTCGACCGCGCCACCGACAGTCCCTGCACGTACAGCGGCGGTGTGCCCATGGCGGGGGAGGAGACCACCTTGGGCGCCAGGGTCGGGTTGTCGACGGCCAGCGAGGTGATGTAGTTGCCGCCGGCGGTGGTCCAGGCTGCGGCGCCGGAGCTGAAGAGTCGCGTGTTCCCGGCGTACGTCTCGGTCAGGACGTCCTTCGGGAGCAGCCCCTCCCTGAACGCCTCCCGGTACCGGTCCAGGAGCGCCGCCGCCTCGGGGGTGTTGAACGTGAAGCGGGTGCCGTCCCGCGACATCAGCTGCACCCCCGCGTTGGCGAAGTCCATCAGGCCGGGCTTGCGGCTCATCAGGTGGACCTTCCCGCCGGACCGCTCCTTGACCGTGCGGGCCGCCGCGATCAGCTGGTCGAGGTCGGCGGGCGGCTTCTTCGGGTCCAGGCCGTAGCGCCTCAGCTGCTCGGCGTTCCAGTAGTTGACGTCGGTGTTGAGATACCAGGGATAGCCGTACGTGCCCCCGGTGCCGGGGAAGCGGTACGCGTCGACGCCGCCCTTCACGTAGTCGGCGGCCAGTGCCGGGTCGGCCGCGCCCACGTCGAGCAGCATGTTCTGCCTCACCAGCGGCAGCGCGAAGTCGGGCGGAAGATTGACCACGTCGGGCAGGGTGCCCCCGGCGGCCTGGCTCAGGACCTTCTCGGAGTACCCCTCCCCGGGCTGGTCGAGCCACTCGACCTCCACGCCCGGGTGCTTCTTCTCGAAGGCGTCGATCACGCCCTCCATGTACGCGGTGAACTTCGGCTTCAGGGCCCAGGTCTGGAGCGAGACCCGGCCCTTCACCTCACCCTTGGCATCGTTGTCATCGTTCGCGCCGCCCGGGTCGCCGAGCCCGCAGCCGGCGAGGGTCACCGCGGCGAGCGCCGCGACGGCCGGTCGGATCCAGAGGCTTCTTCGCATCGAGGTCTCCCGGTCTGTGCTGTCCGACGGTGGATCAGTATGACTAAACCGGTCTAGCGAAGGGGGACTATGCTCCCGTTAGACTCCGCTGTCAAGGGAGAGCACGAGGACGGAAAAGGGGCGCCCCGTGGCCAGACCCACCATCGCCGACATCGCCCGGCGCGCCGGTGTCTCCAAGGGCGCGGTCTCCTTCGCCCTGAACGGCCGCCCCGGGGTCAGCGCCGCGACCAGGGAGCGGATCCTGCGCGTCGCCGAGGAGATGAACTGGCGCCCGCACAGTGCCGCCCGCGCCCTCGGTGGCGCCCGGGCCGGCACCGTCGGCCTCGTCCTCGCGCGCCCGGCCCGCACCATCGGCCTCGAACCGTTCTTCGGGCAGCTGCTCAGCGGCCTGCAGGCGGCCCTGTCGACCCGCGGTACCGCCCTCCAGCTCCTCGTCGTGGAGGACACCGCCGCCGAGATCGAGGTCTACCGCCGCTGGACCTCGGAGCACCGCGTGGACGGCTTCGTCCTGGTCGACCTCCAGGTGCGCGACCCGCGCGTCCCCGTCCTGGAGGAGCTCGGCGTACCGGCGATGGTCATCGGCGGCCCCGGCCGCCACGGCCGGCTGCCGAGCGTCTGGGCCGACGACCGTGAGGCGATGCTCTCCCTCGTGGAGTACCTCGCCGCCCTGGGGCACCGCAGGATCGCCCACCTCGCCGGGCTCCCGGCCTTCCAGCACACCCGGCGCCGGATCCGGGCGGTACGGGACGGGGCGCGGCGGCTCGGCCTGGAGGCCGTCTCGCTCCCGACGGACTTCAGCGACGCGGAGGGCGCCGCCGCCACCCGGGCCCTGCTCGCCCGGCCCCGGCGGCCCACCGCGCTCATCTACGACAGCGACGTCATGGCCGTGGCCGGACTCGGCGTCGCCGCCGAGATGGGCGTGGCCGTGCCCGGCGAGCTGTCCGTCGTCTCCTTCGAGGACTCCGCGCTCGCCCGGATCGTCCACCCCGCCCTCACCGCCCTGACCCGTGACACCTTCGCCCTGGGCGAGCAGGTCGCGCGGGCGCTGCTCGCCCTCCTGGACGACCCGGGCACGGCGCGGGACATCAAGAACCCCACGCCGCGCCTCACCGTCCGCGAGAGCACGGCCGCCCCGGGCGACCGCACCGCCTGAGGCCCCGGGCCCGGGCGGTGCGGGGAGGCGCCCCGCCCGAGCCCGTGGGCCGGCTCCCGCGAAGGCCCCGCGTCCCTCCCCGTACCCGGGACAGCCGCCCGGCGGCCGGGCCCGAGGCGCCTCCGAGCCCGTGGGCCGGCCCCCGCGGAGGCCCCGCGTCCCTCCCCGTACCCGGGACAGCCGCCCGGCGGCCGGGCCCGAGGCGCCTCCGAGCCCGTGGGCCGGCTCCCGCGAAGGCCCCGCGTCCCTCCCCGTACCCGGAACGCCGGCCCCGGCCCCGTACCGCCCCACTCTTGACCGCCCTACTAAAGGCGTTTAGCCTCCGGCGGACGGTCGCCTCCCGCGAGCCGTCGCTTCATCCGCACCACCTGTATG
>NZ_JAPSIW010000556.1 GCF_031178505.1 Streptomyces sp.
CTGCACCTCGGCCTCGTCGCGCGCCAGGGCGCGCAGCGACTTCACCGGGTGGATGTGCAGGGAGCGGACAGCGGGATGCGACATGCGCCCATCCTGCCAGCCGTCCCCTCACCGCCGCGGGCCGACGAGCGAAAAGGCGCACCGAGGGCGGGCGGGGCGGGCGCGGCCGGAACACATCGGGACGAGGACGGGCGCGCCGGGACGTGCCGGACGCGCCCGGGGGGCTAGTAACCCCCTTGGTACGGGCGGTTGTACGGGTCCTGGTACGGCGCGGGGGCCGGGACGGGGACCTGGGCCGGGACGGGGCGCGGCGCGGCCGGGCGCATCGCCTCGTACCCCGCCGGGGCGGGCCGGGGCGGCTGGGGGACCTGGCCGCCGGGGTAGCCGCGCGGGGGAGCCTGCTGCTGCGGGATGTACGGCGCGGGCGCGTGCTGCAGCGGCACGGGGGCCATCTGCTGCGTCATCTGCGGCTGGGGGTAGCCGTAGCCGCCGCCGTAGGCGGGAGCGGGCTGCGGGGCGGACGCCGGGGGAAGGGCCGGCAGCGCGGAGGGGAGCGCCGGCAGGTGGGACCCGCTTCCGGAGAAGCTGTTTCCGGCGAAGGCGCTGCCGGAGTCGTAGGCGGCGGGCACTCGGATCGGGGCGATCTGAGGCGTGCCCCGCTCCGCGACGAGGGAGTCGTAGATCGGGGTGTCCGGGAAGGACGGCGCGGTGTGGTAACCGCCTCCATAAGAGGAGCGGGGGGAGGTCATGGCCATAAGTTAAGCCCACGATGTGCCGGTTGGGGAGCCTGGTTTGGCGGATATTTGACGGGGTTCTCGCCCACCCGGATCCGCAATCCGAGCGAACGTGACAAAAACGGGCGGCCGGCTGTCCCAAGATCGCGTAAAAGCCGAGTTGGGAGGGGGTTACCGGCGGGTCGCCCGACGGTGTGTCACCTCGGTGTGCCCGGCATGAAGAACGCATAAAGAAATGACCCCGGAAGAAATGCGGCCCGGGCGCGGCGCTGAAATGATCATGGGCATGCTCGAAGACAATCACCCGCGCGCGCGGCGCGTGCGTACGCGCCGAAAGGGCCGCACTACTCACCGTGGCGGAAAGCGTATTCTCCGGCGTACGTCCGCCCCTTCCACGCCGCCCCCAGGCCCCGGTGGTGCCGCACCGCCGAGTCCACCGTCATCAGCAGGTACAGCAGGGCGGTGAACGGGAGCAGCGGAGATCCCCACGCCGACAGCCCGTAGTGACGGAGCATCGGGACGTACGTCCCCGCCATCACCGCCCACGCCGCCGCGCCCGCCGCCGCCGTCACCCCGTCACCGGCGAGCAGGCCCGCCACCGAGGCCACCGGCGGTACCAGATACACCAGCGCGAGTCCGGCCACCGTCCCCACGAGCAGCGACGGGCGGTGCCGCAGCTGCGCGTACGCGCTGCGGGCCACCATCCGCCACAGGTCCGTGAGCCCCGGGTACGGGCGGACGCTGTCCACCCCGTCCGCCAGCCCCAGCCAGATCCGGCCCCCGGCCCGGCGTACCGCCCGCGCCAGCGACACGTCGTCGATCACCGCCCGCCGGATCACGTCCGGCACCCCCGCCGCCACCGCCGTCCCGGTCCGCAGCAGCACACAGCCCCCCGCCGCGGCCGTGGCCAGCGGCCGTTCCCGGTTGATCCAGCGGAAGGGGTAGAGCTGGGCGAAGAAGTAGACGAACGCCGGCACGACCAGTCGCTCCCAGCCGCTCGTCACCCGCAGCCGCGCCATCTGCGACACCAGGTCCAGGCCGTTCCCCGTGGCGGCCGCCACCAGGCGCCGCAGACTGTCGGGGCGGTGCGCGATGTCCGCGTCCGTCAGGAGCAGGAACTCAGGCCCGTGCGCCCGGGCCCGCTCCATCCCGTGCCGCAGCGCCCACAGCTTGCCCGTCCACCCGGCCTCCGGCTCGCCCGGGGACAGCACCGTCAGCGGGAGGCCCCCGTGCCGGGCGGACAGCTCCGCCGCCAGCCGACCCGTCCCGTCCGTACTTCCGTCGTCCACCAGGAAGACCTCCGCCTCGCCCGGATAGTCCTGCCCGAGCAGCGAGGGCAGGCTCAGGGGCAGGACGGCCGCCTCGTCCCGCGCCGGAACCACCACCGCCACCCGGGGCCACCGCGCGGGGGCGGCGCCCCGCGGAGGCAGCCGCTGGTCCGTCCGCCAGAAGAACCCCTGGCCCAGCAGCAGCCAGACCCAGACGACGAGCGAGGACAGCGCGAACCAGGCAAAGGTGCTCATTCGACGCAGTCTGCACCAGATCGGTGGCCGCGTACGGCCCATCGGCTAGGGTGACCGGGTGAAGATCGCGCTCATGGACTCCGGAATCGGCCTGCTCCCGGCGGCGGCCGCGGTGCGCAGGCTGCGGCCGGACGCCGCGCTGCTCCTCTCCAACGACCCCGACGGCATGCCGTGGGGTCCGCGAACTCCCGAAGACCTCACCGCACGCGCCCTGGACGTCGCCCGCGCCGCCGCCGCGCACCACCCGGACGCCCTCATCGTCGCCTGCAACACCGCCACGGTCCACGCCCTCCCCGCCCTGCGCGCCGAGCTGGAACCCCGTATCCCGGTCATCGGCACCGTCCCCGCGATCAAGCCCGCCGCGGCCGGCGGCGGCAAGGTCGCCATCTGGGCCACCCCCGCGACCACGGGCAGCGCCTACCAGCGCGGTCTGATCCGCGACTTCGCCGACGGCGCCGAGGTCACCGAGGTGCCCTGCCCCGGGCTCGCCGACGCCGTCGAGCACGCCGACACCGGAGCCGTCGACCGGGCCGTGGCCGCCGCGGCCGCGCTCACCCCGCCGGACATCCGGGCCCTCGTGCTCGGCTGCACCCACTACGAGCTGGTCGAGGACCGCATCCTCGCCGCCCTCGCCCCGCGCCGCACCGGGGGCCTGCCGCCGATCGTCTTCCACGGCTCGGCCGGCGCCGTCGCCGCCCAGGCGCTGCGCCGGATCGGTGCCGCGCCCGACCCCGGCGCCCCCGCCGACGGCACCCTCTCCGTCCTCCTCAGCGGACGCCCCGGCGACCTGCCCGCCACCGCCCTCACCTACCCCGAGGGCCGGCTCCTCGCCCCCAGGGCGGCACTGCACTCCTCCTGACCGGCGCCCCCGCCGCCCGCCGCGCCGTACGGCCCCGCCCTGCGTACGCTGCCCCCATGAGGGAGCAATCCGGACACAGCCGCGCCGACGGCGACACCCCGGGCCGCACGGTCCCCGCCCGCGGTGACGACGGGCGTCCGCCCGCCGTCTGGACCGGCCGGGCCACCAACCGCTTCCAGTGGATCGCGGCCCTCGCCGGCGCCGCCTGCATGGCCCTCGGCGTCACCCTGGCCGTCGAGGCGCCCTGGCCCTCCGGCGTCGCGGCGCTCCTGATGGCGGTGATCGGCTGCGTCGCCGCCGGTCTGCTCGTCCTCTTCGGCACCCTCGCCTTCGTCCACGTCGCCGTGAAGGTCGACCACCGGGCGATGGAGGTGCGGTGCGGCCACATCGGCCTCCCACGCCGCCGCATCCTCCTCTCCCACGTGGTGGGCGCCGAGTTCGCCCCGCGCGTCACCCCGCGCCAGTGGGGCGGCTGGGGCTACCGGTGGCGCCCCGAGATGGGCACCGCCGTGGTCGTCCGCAGGGGCGAGGGACTCGTCCTGCGCCTCGGCGACGGCCGTACCTTCACGGTCACGGTCGACGACGCCGAATCGGCGGTCCGGGTCATCCGCGGCCACCTCCGCCCCCCGTCGGCACCGCCGACCCCGCCCGTCACCCCTACGGGCGCCTGAGCCCGTACGCGGAGCGGCCCCGCCCGCGCGAGCCGTGTCGACAGGCACGCCCCGTACACTCCGCAAGGTGAGCACCACCATCACCACCGCCCCCGCGTCCGCAGCCGACGGCAGCCCGCCCGCGCCGGTTTCCCGGTGGCGATGGTTCCCGCGGCCAGGGGCGGCCCTGCTGTCGGGCTTCCTGCTGTACCTGAGCTTCCCGCCGCGCACCCTGTGGTGGCTCGCGCTGCCCGCCTTCGCCCTGCTCGGCTGGACCCTGCGCGGGCGGCGCCTGCGCGCCGGGTTCGGACTCGGCCAGCTCGCCGGACTCGGCTTCCTGCTGCCGCTCCTCGTGTGGACCGGCGAGGAGGTGGGCCCGGTGCCGTGGCTGGCGCTCGCCGCCGTCGAGGCCCTGTTCGTGGCCGCCGCCGGACTCGGCGTCGCGGCGGTCTCCCGGCTCCCGTGGTGGCCGGTCTTCGCCGCCGGCGTCTGGGTCCTCACCGAGGCGGCCCGCGCGCGGGTGCCCTTCGGAGGCTTCCCCTGGGGCAAGATCGCCTTCGGCCAGGCCGACGGCCTCTTCCTCCCGCTCGCCGCCGTCGGCGGCACCCCGGTGCTCGGCTTCGCCGTCGCCCTCTGCGGCTTCGGCCTGTACGAGACGGCCCGCCTGCTCCACGCCCGCCGGAAGCCCGCCGCACCCGGCGGCGACGACCCGGCCGCCGCCGGCGCCCCGGACGCCACGAGCGCCACCCGCCCCCGCACCGGCGCGCGGGGACCGCTCGCCGCCGCCGCGCTCGCCGTCCTCCTTCCCGTCACCGGCGCGGTCGCCGCCCTGCCCCTCGTCGACGACTCGGCCGAGGACGGCACCGCCACCGTCGCCGCCGTCCAGGGCAACGTGCCCCGGCTCGGTCTCGACTTCAACGCCCAGCGCCGCGCCGTCCTCGACAACCACGCCGCCCGCACCCACGAACTGGCCCAGGCCGTACGGGAGGGCCGGAAGCCGCGGCCCG
>NZ_JAPSIW010000557.1 GCF_031178505.1 Streptomyces sp.
CGACCGGGGGCGCGACCGGGAACCCCTCGGGACGTACCCCTGGAACCACCGGCGAAACCGCCCCCGCGACGAGTGCTTCCGCCGCGTCCTCCGGGGACGACGACTACCTGGCCCGCCGCTCCCTGCGCCGGGGCAGCGCCGGCTGGCTGCTGCTGACGGGGCTGGGCGTCGCCTACGTCGTCTCCGGTGACTTCTCCGGCTGGAACATCGGCCTGTCGAAGGGCGGCTTCGGCGGACTGGCCGTCGCCACCGTCCTCATGGGCGTCATGTACGCCTGCCTGGTCTTCGCGCTCGCCGAGCTCTCCGCGATCCTGCCCACGGCGGGCGGTGGCTACGGCTTCGCACGCCGGGCGCTCGGCACCTGGGGCGGCTTCCTGACCGGCACCGCGATCCTCGTCGAATACGTCCTCGCCCCCGCCGCCATCTCCCTCTTCATCGGCGACTACGTCGAATCCCTCGGCCTGTTCGGACTGGAGTCGGGCTGGCCGGTGTACCTGGTCTGCTTCGCCCTCTTCATCGGCATCCACCTGTGGGGCGTCGGCGAAGCCCTGCGCTTCAGCCTGATCGTGACCGCCGTCGCCGTCGCCGCGCTGCTGGTCTTCGCGTTCGGCGCCTTCACCGACTTCCGGGTGGACCGCCTGAACGACATCCCGGTGGACACCACGGCCTGGGGAGCGAACTCCTGGCTGCCGTTCGGGCTCCTCGGGATCTGGGCCGCCTTCCCCTTCGGCATGTGGTTCTTCCTGGGCGTCGAAGGGGTTCCGCTCGCCGCCGAGGAGGCCAAGGACCCGGTGCGCTCGCTGCCCAGGGCGCTCGCCCTCTCGCTCGGCGTCCTGGTGCTCCTCGCCGTCATGACCTTCCTCGCGACCACCGGGGCGCGCGGCTCCGCCGCCGTGCAGGAGGCCGGCAACCCGCTGGTGGTGGCGCTCCAGGGCGACGGTGAACCGACGGCGCTGAGCCGGTTCGTGAACTACGCCGGCCTCGCCGGGCTCGTCGCCTCCTTCTTCTCCCTCATCTACGCCGGGTCGCGCCAGCTGTTCGCCCTCTCCCGGGCGGGCTACCTGCCCCGCTTCCTCTCCCTCACCAGCCGCCGCAGGTCCCCCTACCTGGGCCTGATCATTCCCGGCGCGATCGGCTTCGCGCTGGCGGCCGGCTCCGGGAACGGGGCCCGGATGCTCAACATCGCCGTTTTCGGCGCCACCATCTCCTACGCCCTGATGGCGCTCTCGCACATCGTGCTGCGGCGGCGCGAGCCGGGACTGCACCGGCCGTACCGGACGCCCGGCGGGACGGTGACCTCGTCCGTCGCCCTCGTCCTGGCGCTCGCCGCGCTCGTCGCCACCTTCCTGGTGGACCGGACGGCGGCGCTCATGGCCCTCGGGGTGTACGTGATCGCCCTCGCCTACTTCGCGTTCTACAGTCGGCACCGCCTGGTGGCCCGGGCGCCCGAGGAGGAGTTCGCGGCGCTCGCCGCCGCCGAGGCCGAGCTCGAACGCGACTGACCCGCCGCGCCCGCCCGAACGCCCGCACCCTGGAGGAATCCCCGTGACCAAGCCGCTCATCGGTGTGACCACCTATCTGGACCGGGCGCGGTGGGGGGTGTGGGACATGCCGGCGACGCTGCTGCCCGCCGCGTACCCCCGCCACGTCCGGGAGAGCGGCGGTCTCGCGGTGCTGCTGCCACCCGACGCGCCGGCCGCCGCGGCGGCCGTCGTGGCCCGGCTCGACGGTCTGGTCGTCGCGGGCGGCGCGGACGTGGAGCCCGTACGGTACGGGGCCGAGCCCGACCCCCGTACCGGCCCGCCGGCCCGGGAGCGGGACTCCTGGGAGCTGGCCCTGATCGAGGCGGCCCTCGCCTCGGGCACGCCGCTCCTCGGCATCTGCCGGGGCATGCAGCTGCTGAACGTGGCACTCGGCGGCACGCTGGCGCAGCACGTCGACGGTCATGCGGAGGCGGTCGGGGTGATCGGCCGCCACGCGGTCGCTCCGGTGCCCGGCACCCGTTACGCCGCGCTCGTACCGGAGCCGGCCGAGGTGCCGACGTACCACCACCAGGCCGTGGACCGGCTGGGCGCGGGGCTGCGCGTCTCCGCCCACGCGGAGGACGGCACGGTCGAGGCGGTGGAGCTGGCCGACCCGGCCTGGGCGCTGGGCGTGCAGTGGCACCCGGAGATGGGCGAGGACGCGCGGGTGATGCGGGGACTCGTCGCGGCGGCGGCACGGGCGGCCGGGACGGCGAGGGCGCGTGCCGCGACCGCCGGGGTGGCCGTTGCCGGGGCCGGGGTCCGGCCCGGGAACGGGGAGGAGACGGTGGGGGCCGGGGAGGTCGGAACGGCGGCCGTCGCCACGGTGGGAGGGTGACGGGTACGCCGTCCGGGCCGGAAGGGACGGAAGGAACGGAGGGGTGCGGGGCGGCCGGAACGGGCTCCGGCCGCCCCGGCGTTCAGCGGGCCGTGGCGGCCACCGCGCGGCGGCCGAGGGACACGTACAGGATCGCGGAGACGGTCATGCCGGCCGGCAGGGAGAGGTCCATTCCGCCGAGGGCCCCGGCCACCGGACCGGTGTAGAGGGTGTTCACGCAGAGTGCCGCGGCCGCCACACCGCCCAGCAGGGCGACGGCCCCGGGCACGTTGACCCCGCCGGTGAACCAGAAGGGGCTGCCCGGGGTCTCGTTCGTGAGGGCGACGCCGTCGTACCGGTTGCGGCGCAGCAGGATGTCGGTGGCGTAGACGGCCGTCAGCGGGCCGATGAGGACCACGATCACCTGGAGGGCGTTGCTGACGGTGTCCAGGAAGTGGGAGACCAGCAGGCCGTAGAGGGTGAGCGCGACGGCGGCGGCGCCGTCGAAGAGGACGCTGACGGTCCGGCTGATGCGGAAGCCGACGGCCTGGAGGGCGAGACCGGCGCTGTACGCGGTGAGCGCGTTGAGGGAGACGGTGCCGAGGACCAGGGCGATGAGGAAGACCGGGACGAACCAGCCCGGCAGGATCTTCTGGAGCGCGTTCTGGGGGTCGGTCATGTCGACCGCCGTCGCCGCGAGCGCCCCCAGCGAGCTGACGACGACGCTGGGCACGAAGGCACCGAGCGCGGTCCAGCCCGCGACGGCCTTCGCCGGGGCCGTACGCGGCAGGTAGCGGGAGAAGTCGGCGCTGGTCGTGTAGGAGAGCGGCCCCGAGGCGATCAGCGTCGTCCCCGCTACCAGTACCGCCCACAGGTCCACACCGGTCAGCGGCTCGGCGGGGGCGTACGAGAAGTCGGCGTGGCGGAGGACCGCGAACCCGACGACGGCGAAGGCGCCGGCGAGGGCGAGCGTGATGGGCAGGTACAGCCTGATGATCAGTCCGTGGCCGTAGACGCTGATCGCCAGGGTGAGGGCGGCGATCGCGACGATGACGACCACCTTGACCGGGGTGGTGGCGGTGAGGCCGGTCCGCTCGACGAGCGCGAAGGCGGCGGTCGCCGCGGCGGCCAGGTTGAGCGCGAAGTAGCAGACGGAGACGAGCCAGCCGCCGATCGCATTGTTGACGCGGTTGCCGAGCACGCCGTACAGCGCGCGGGTGATCACCTCGCTCGGCGCGCCGGCGGCGGGCCCCGAGGTGGCGAGGAGGCCGGTCAGCAACCAGAAGAGGTTGCCGACGACGATCACGGCCAGGGCCTGCCCGAGGGTCAGGCCCATGAGGATCAGGGCTCCGCCGATGACGAGGCTGAGGTAGTTCACGTTCGCCGCGGCCCAGACGGAGAAGAGGGCGCGGGGGTGGCCGTGGCGTTCGGCGTCGGGGATGTGGTCGATGCCGTGGGCCTCGACGCGGCCGGGCCGCTCGGTCACCGGCGGGGTGGCCCGGTCGCTCTCGGGGCGCGGAAGCGGGTCGGGGATCGTGGAAGCCATGCGGCCCTCCGGTGCGTGTCGTGCCCACCTGGTTGCTTATTGGTCGCACACTCAATAGCATCGCCGGTATGCCGTCAAGCGTTGAGCGCAAGCGAGTTCGGAAATCTCCGGAGGCCCGCCGGGCAGAGATCGTGCGGACCGCCGCCCGGGTCGCCCTCACCGAGGGCCTGGAGTGCGTGACCCTCCGGCGGATCGCCGAGGAACTCGCCGTGCGCCCCGGACTGATCAGCCACTACTTCCCCTCGGCGGAGGAACTCGTGGCCGAGGCCTTCGCCGTGGCCGCGCAGGGCGAACTCGACTCCCTGCTGCCGGCCGAGCGGCCCCACGGGACGCCGACCCAGTACCTCGCGCGGTACTTCGCCCTCTCGACCGGCGACGCGTACGACGACATCAGCCGCCTGTGGATCAACGCCCGGCACCTCAGCCGCTACCGGCCCGTCCTGCGCGACCGGGTCACCGAGATGGAGCTCGCCTCCGACGACCGGCTCGAGGCGGTCATCCGCGAGGGCGTCGAGCGCGGCGAGTTCCGCACGGACGACCCGCGCACGACGGCCATCCAGATCCTCGTCGTCCTCGACGGCCTCGGCGCCCACGCCAACTCCGACCGCGCCGACCGCCCGGAGGCGGTGACCCGCATGGCCGTCACCACGGCGGAACGCGAACTGGGGCTCGCGGCCGGGGCGTTGACGGACGCCGCGCCGATTCCGGACGCGGGCGGGACCGCCCCGGCCCCGCCCCGTACCTCCTGAATCCCGGCCTCCCCCCCGTACCTCCTGAGTCCCGGTCCTCCCGCCCCTCCTCCCCTCCCTTCTCCTGCTCTGGAGCCCCTGTGCGCACCACCCCGCTCGTCCTCCACTCCGCCCGGCTGCTCGACCCCGCCACGGG
>NZ_JAPSIW010000558.1 GCF_031178505.1 Streptomyces sp.
GGTGGTTGCCGTCGGACGCCGCACCGTTGATCTCACCCGTGATCGAGCGTATCTCTCGTTCCTTCCGTCCTGTGCTGCGCACGGCGGCCGGACGGGGCCCCGCGCCGTTCCTGCCGGGCATGCGATGTCACGGCCCCGTGATCCGCTCCCGGCCGAGGACGCCGAGGCCGCCCATGGTGGCTCAGCCGGCGTTCGACGGTCGCCGGCTGGTCGGGGTGGTGCCGGGGTCGAGTGGTTGCCGGCCGAGGAGTTCGGCGAGGCCGCGGCGGGTGGCGGCGATGACGACGCGGTCGTCGGGGTGCAGGATGTGGCCGGGGTGGAGGTCCCACAGCAGCTGCGGCTGGTCGCCTGTGTGCGGGGTGGAGGCGAGGTCGGGCCGGCGGGCGGCGGGGTCCGCGACGTCGAGGGCCAGGACGCGCCAGGCACCGGGACGGAACGCCTCGGCGACGGTGCGGCCTTCCAGCTGGGGGTGTCCGGCGACCAGGAGGGCGGCGAACAGCAGGACCTTGCGTTCCACGCTTACCGCGCCGAGGATATGGCGGCCCATCATGGCGCCGGCGAAGGCGGGTGCGGCGAGGTGGGTGACGCTGCGGCTGCGAGTGATCGCGCGGGGATGGGTGGACCGCAGGGTGCGGTGGACGGCGGTGGCGAAGTCGTCGTCGTAGAGCCGCAGCGCGACCCGCAGGTCACCCTTGAGGTTTCGGGCGGCGAGGGTGGCCTCCAGATTGGTGGTGTCGGAGCTGGTCAGGGCGAGGAGGGCGTCGGCCCGGTGGATGCGGGCCGCGTCGAGGACACCGTCCTCGGTCACGTCGCCGAGCACCACGGGGACGCCCAGGTCACGGGCGAGAGGGATGCCACGCGCTTCGGGGTCCTGCTCGACGCAGACGACGGGGACGTCCAGCTCTCGAAGCCGCGTCAGGACGCGGGCGCCGATCTTGCCGAGGCCGAGCAGCACGATGTGGCCCGAGAGACCGCGTGGCGGACGGCGCAACGCGCCCGTTGTGCGGAAGGTTCCCAGCGCCTCCAGGGCGCCGGCGACGAGAAGGGGCAGGAGCGCGAGACCGACCAGTCCGGACAGGAGCTGGAGGATCTGCCGCGTGGGTGAGCCGTCCAGGGCGGGGTCGTTGATCGAGAACAGGTCGAGCAGGGTGAGATACGCCGCGTGGACGGGGTCGGCGTCGGTAAGCGCTGCCGTGGTGGTGGCGAGGACGAGCACCGCGGCGACGATGCCGGCGAGTGACCAGCGCAGTCGCGCGGAGAACACCTCTCCGAGCGGTGCTCCGCGCCGGGCCAGCCGGCGGGGTGGTAGCCCGGGCCCCGTGCGACGCACCGTTTCGAGGACGACGGTGCCGCGGCCCGATGAGTTCTCGACGGCCCTGTCGTCGGGGAGGAGGTCAGGGGCCTGGGTGCCGCCGGCCTCCGAACCCTCGCTGCCGACGGGGTCGGTGGTGGTCGAGGTGAGCAGCGCCAGGGTGCACAGCCCGGGATCGGGCTCGTGTCCCCCGTTCGGCGCCGGGCGCTCGGCGGCCCGCAGCAGGAGTCCGTCGGCCTGGACGACCTTGTTGGTGTCGGCGATGGCGGTGGCGACGAGCGCCGGTGCGGCGGTGTCGGCGTCGGAGAGCACGGTCGTCGACGCGTCGAGAGCCGCGCGATCCATACCTGGCACGGTGATCAGGGCGGCCTGGTCGAGCAGTTCCTCCAGATGGTGCCCGAGCTTGCGGTTGTACATACGGATGACAAGCCGCAGTCCGGGGTTGAGACGGCGTGCGGCGAGCGCGGCGCGGAGGTTCGTCTCGTCGTCCTCGTACAGCAGAGCCAGTGCGGCGGCCCGGTCCACACCGGCACGCAGAAGTGCCTCCTGGTGGGGCGCCGGTGCTGCCATCTCGCGCACGGACCGCACCGATCCGTCGGCAGGGGACCGGGTGTCGTGCAGCTCCGCCGCCGGGCCGTTGGCCTCCTCGGCGGGAAGCATGAGGATGACGTCCTGACGGTAGACGTCACGCAGCTCGGCCGCGAGTCGGCGCGCCAGCCCGTCGTCACCACAGACCACCATGTGGCCGCCGTCCCCCGGACCGTTTCGAATCGGCGATGCAGTCATGCTTCCCCCATGTTCCGTGCGCGCGGGCAGCGAGGTTCAGCGCGCGGACGCTTCGGAGCCGGGCGTTGGTGTCCGTCGTGCCGTCTCGCCGGCCGTTCGCTCTCGACGGGCCGTCGACGTTCGTACCGTGCGGGCGGAGTCCGCCAGCCGGTCCCTGGAGCGCACCCGGATCCGTTCCCCCGGATGGTCGCACCCTCTTGGGCCCGTGTTCACTGCCGGAATTCGGCAATATTGACGCGCCCTTGATGCGGCGGTGTGGCGACTCTTTCCTGGCTCGGTCAGGAGTATGGCCCTGCGGGTTCGTGGCCGGGATAATCGGCTGCCCGTCGTCGCCGGGGGGGGGAGGGGTGCCGGTGGCATCGAGGGGACCATCGGGTGAGCCTGCTCCGGGGCGGGGTGAGGGGGCGCAGGGGGAGTCCTCGGGTCTCCTGCTGGACGAGTACGGCGGTTCGAAGAAGGGGGCGGCGCGGAACTCGCTGCTCGGGGCGGGGGCCGGCGCTGTTGTGACGGTGCCGGTGCCGGCAGCCGGTCTCATGAACGCTGTCCCTCCGATGATTCTGTTCGGTGGGGCGGGAACTGCCCTCATCGCCCCGTTCACGGTGCGCTCTCTGCTCAAACTTCGGGAGGAAGGGGCGCAGCTGGTGCGGGTCTTCGAGCGGGGGCTGACGCACCACATCGGGGGCCGCGTCGAGCGGGTCTCGTCGGCCGGTGTCTCGGAACTCACGGTCTTCGGACACTCGATCGTGCTCAACGGGGCGGTCGTGGGCGGTGTGAGCGGCTGCTACCTCCAGCGGCCCGACGGGCACAAGGCCATCCTGTCCTCCCATCACCTCACCGGGGTGGAAACCTTGGTGCCGCACATCGTCGCCTCCGTCACCGGTGGCCGGTGGTTCCGCGAGAACGTCATCCTCTTCCCCAACCTGCCCCTCTTCCTCACGCTGACGGGCCACCACACACGGCGGTGAGAAATCCCGGGCCCCCTGAGTTGCCGACCCGGCGCGTCGCCGTCCGATGCCATCGCCCCGCACGTCCTTTTCCGCTGCTGTCCACGGCTTTGGAGGATCCAGACATGACTTCGTACGCGACCGGTCCGGCCGCCGACTCGGCGGCGGCGTACCTCACAGCACTGCACGAACGGCTCACGGCCGACGGCTGCACGGTGACCCGGCCGCGCTGGAACGGTCTGACGGTGGTGAGCGGCAGCCGCGCGGACCGCAAGGTCCGCTGGTTCGGAACGAAGGCCGAGCTGTTCGTCTTCGCGACCGCCGTCCCGGAGGTCGACGTGGCCGTCCTGTCGGAGTTCACCGTGTGGACGATGAGTTACGCGAAAAGCCTGCGCGGTGGCATACCCGGCGCCCGCAACGCGGCGCTGGTGCTTCCCGCCCTGGTGAGCGAGCATGTCCAGCCGGAAGCCGCGAGGTGGGCCGCTCAGGACGCCCGGATCCTCGACACGACGTTGATCGGCCGTCCTCTCACGGTCCAGACCACTCCGGGCGCGGTTCGCACCACGATGTACCGGGGGCGGGTCGTCTGGGGCGGAATGTTCACCGGCCATGTCCTGGAGAAGGCCGCCCTGTACTTCCCCTGACGAGCGGCAGGCCGCGAGTTGGCGGGAGCTCGGAGCGGCCCGAAAACTCTCCGCGGGCTCGTCGCCCCGACCGGAGGCATGCCGGTCATCACGGCCGGGTCGCCGCGCGGCCCCCACAGGGGGCGGGCGCGCGGCGACGCTTGGACGTTCGGGCTCCTCCGTCTCCGGTCCGGGAGTGCGCGATGACCGAGAGAGGAGCCGCTTTCAGGTGGCGGTCGTGGAGCGGCGGCGCTTGAGGGCGAACATGACGCCGGTGCCGGCGAGGACGGCGGTGCCGCCGACGGTGGCGATGACGGGGAGGTGGGAGTCGGCTCCGGTCTCGGCGAGGACGCCTTCGGGGTTGACTTCCATGTCGCCGGCGGGCTTGCCGGGGAGGGGCTTCTTGCCACCCTCCTGCGGCTCGGCCTCGTTCTGCTCGCCAGGGCTCCGTGCCGGCGGCGAGGATGTCGAACTCGTAGAACTTCTGGTCGCCGGCGAAGACGCAGTTGCCCTGGTCGTCGGCATAGACGCCGATGGTGATGGCGAAGCCGAAGCCTTCAGGGGCTTCCTTGTCGACGCTCAGGCGCATGTCGATGGAGAGGGCCTCCTTGGCGCGGACGTCGGTGTGGCCGAGATAGCCGGCTCCCTCGTCATGGGCGTCGAGGGAGATGTCGGTCCAATGCCCGGTGTCCGGGTTCTTGAACTGAAGCGCGAGGTGGCCCGTGGTCTCCTCCCAGGTGTCGGCATCGATCTGGGCGGCGAACACGCCGAGGTCGACACGCTGGTACGCCTTGGTACCGGAATTGACGACGTTCAGCTTGAAAGCGTGGAAGCCGCTGCCGGCGACGACCTTGGAGGGCAGTCCGGACAGGGTGGTGCTCAGGTTCTCGTCGAGAGTTGGCTCCTCCTCTCCGTTGCATACGTCTGCCGGGGAGGTCCCCGTCGGGGACGGCGTGGGGGCGGTGCTGTTCTGCGAGGGCGCGGGCTGCGTGGCAGGCGTCCGGTCCGGAGTCGAGGAGACTCCCGGCGTCGCGGTGCCGGGCGCGGTGGTCTGCGTGGCGGGGGCGGAGGAGACGGTGGCCCCAGGCGAGATGGG
>NZ_JAPSIW010000559.1 GCF_031178505.1 Streptomyces sp.
CTCCTTCGTCAGGTGGCCGGCGGTGAGGCGGGAGCCGACGCAGGCGAGGCCGAAGCGGGCGCCCTCCTCGTCGCCGAAGTTGACGATGGCCAGGGGCCGCCGGAAGGAGACGCCGCGGGAGCGGAGTTCGTCGAGGGCGGCGAAGGAGGAGACGACGCCGAGGGGGCCGTCGAAGGCGCCGCCGTCGGGGACGGAGTCCAGGTGGGAGCCGGTGACGACGGCGTCGCCGGCGGCGGGGTCGCCGAGCCAGGCCCACTGGTTGCCGTTCCGGTCGACCTCGTAGTCCAGGCGGCGGGCCTCGGCCTGCATCCGGAACCAGAGGCGGCAGTCGGTGTCGGCCTCGGTCCAGGCGTAGCGGCGGTAGCCGCCCGAGGCGGCGCTGCGGCCGAGGGGCCGCAGCGACCGCCACATGGCGTGGAAGCTCTCGCTCACGCCGTGCCTTCCGCGGTGCCGGTGGCGGAGCCGCCCTCGCGCATGGGGACGCGGACGCCCTTCTCGTCCGCGACCCGCTCCGCGATGTCGTACCCGGCGTCGACGTGCCGGATGACGCCCATGCCGGGGTCGTTGGTGAGGACGCGGCGGATCTTCTCGCCCGCCAGCGGGGTGCCGTCGGCGACGGTGACCTGGCCGGCGTGGATCGAGCGGCCCATGCCGACGCCGCCGCCGTGGTGGAGGGAGACCCAGGAGGCACCGGAGGCGACGTTGACCATGGCGTTGAGCAGCGGCCAGTCGGCGATGGCGTCGGAGCCGTCGAGCATGGCCTCGGTCTCGCGGTACGGGGAGGCGACGGAGCCGCAGTCGAGGTGGTCGCGGCCGATGGCCAGCGGGGCGGCCAGCTCGCCGCTCGCGACCATGTCGTTGAAGCGCTCGCCGGCGCGGTCGCGCTCGCCGTAGCCGAGCCAGCAGATGCGGGCGGGCAGGCCCTGGAAGTGGACGCGCTCGCCGGCCATCCTGATCCAGCGGTGGAGGGACTCGTTCTCCGGGAAGAGGTCGAGGATCGCCTTGTCCGTCTTGGCGATGTCGGAGGCCTCGCCGGACAGGGCGGCCCACCGGAAGGGGCCCTTGCCCTCGCAGAACAGCGGGCGGATGTAGGCGGGGACGAAGCCGGGGAAGGCGAAGGCCCGGTCGTAGCCGGCGAGCTGGGCCTCGCCGCGGATGGAGTTGCCGTAGTCGAAGACCTCGGCGCCGGCGTCCATGAAGCCGACCATGGCCTCGACGTGCCGGGCCATGGACTCGCGGGCGCGGGTGGTGAAGCCGGCCGGGTCCTTGGCGGCGGCGTCGGCCATGTCCTCGAAGGCGATGCCGACGGGCAGGTAGGAGAGCGGGTCGTGGGCGGAGGTCTGGTCCGTCACGATGTCGACGGGGGCGCCCTCGGCGAGCATCCGCGGGAGCAGCTCGGCGGCGTTGCCGAGGAGGCCGATGGAGAGCGGGCGGCGGGCGTCGCGGGCCTCGGTGGCGAGCTGGAGGGCGTGGGCGAGGTTGTCGGCCTTCACGTCCAGGTAGCGGTGCTCGATGCGCCGGTCGATGGCGCGCGGGTCGCAGTCGATGCAGATCGCGACGCCGTCGTTCATGGTGACGGCGAGCGGCTGGGCGCCGCCCATGCCGCCGAGACCGGCGGTGAGGGTGATGGTTCCGGCGAGGGTGCCGCCGAACTTCTTCGCGGCGACGGCGGCGAAGGTCTCGTACGTGCCCTGGAGGATGCCCTGGGTGCCGATGTAGATCCAGGAGCCGGCGGTCATCTGGCCGTACATGGTGAGGCCGAGCTGCTCCAGGCGCCGGAACTCCTCCCAGTTGGCCCAGTCGCCGACGAGGTTGGAGTTGGCGATGAGGACGCGCGGGGCCCACTCGTGGGTCTGCATGACGCCGACCGGGCGGCCGGACTGGACGAGCATCGTCTCGTCCTGCTTCAGCGTGCGCAGGGTGCGGACCATGGCGTCGAAGGAGCGCCAGTCACGGGCGGCCTTGCCGGTGCCGCCGTAGACGACGAGCTTGTCGGGGTGCTCGGCGACCTCGGGGTCGAGGTTGTTCTGGAGCATGCGGAGGGCGGCTTCCTGCTGCCATCCCAGGGCACTCAGTTCCGTACCGCGCGGGGCCCGTACGGGGCGGGGTCCTGACATGGCGATGCCTCCTCGAATGTCGACCAGATATTCACATCCTGACGTGATGAATAGATGTAGTCAACAGGGCCCGCCCCAGCTGTCCCCCTGACACCGCCCCGGGAGGCCGACCAGGATGGGCGCCATGGCCTCCCACCGCCGCGATCACGCCGTCCGGGCCGCCGTCGCCCACGGACTCCTCACCCCCGACCGCCCTGTCGTCGCCCTCCTCGACACCGCCGGCATCCGCGCCTCCGCCGCCGCTCTGACCAGCGCCTTCGCCGCCGTCACCGACGCGCCCGTCCTGCACGCCTTCGCCGTGAAGGCCGCCCCGCTCGTCCCCGTGCTGCGGCTGCTCCACACGGCCGGGCTCGGCGCCGAGGTCGCCAGCCCCGGTGAGCTCGCCCTCGCCCGCGCCGCCGGCGTCCCGCCCGCCCGCACCGTGCTCGACTCCCCCGCCAAGACCCCCGCCGAGCTGCGCGAGGCCCTGGCGCTCGGCATCGCCGTCAACGCCGACAACCTCCAGGAGCTGGCCCGCCTCGACGCGCTCGTCGCCTCCGCGCCCACCACCTCACCCCTCGGCCTCCGAGTGAACCCGCAGGTCGGAGCTGGTTCCATCGAAGCGCTCTCGACCGCCACCGCCACCTCCAAGTTCGGCGTGGCCCTGCGCGACGAAGGCGCCCGCGAGGCCGTCGTCCAGGCCTTCCTCGACCGCCCCTGGCTCACCCGCCTGCACACCCACACCGGCTCCCAGGGCGTCCCGCTCGCCCTCATGGCCGAGGCCGTCCGCGAGGTCCACGCCCTCGCCGAGGAGATCAACGCCCGGGCCGGCCGGCAGCGGATCGACACCCTCGACATCGGCGGCGGCCTGCCGGTCGACTTCACCTCCGACGAGGAGAACCCGGCCTACGCCGCCTACGCCCGGCTCCTCGCGGAAACCGTCCCCGGCCTCTTCGACGGGCGGTACGGCCTGGTCACCGAGTTCGGCCGCTCCCTGCTCGCCAAGCACGGCACGATCCTCGCCCGCGTGGAGTACACCAAGACCTCCGGCGGCCGGCCCATCGCCGTCACCCACGCGGGCGTCCAGGTCGCCACCCGTACGGTCTACGCCCCCGGGTCCTGGCCGCTGCGCGTCCTCGCGTACGACGCCGAGGGCCGCCCCCGCGACGGCGAGGCCGTCGTCCAGGACGTCGCCGGGCCCGCCTGCTTCGCCGGCGACCTGCTCGCCACCGGCCGGGCGCTCCCGCTGCTGCGGCCGGGCGACATCGTGGCCGTCCCGGACACCGGCGCGTACTACTTCGCCCACCACTACGCCTACAACAGCCTGCCGCGGCCGGGCATCCACGGCTTCACCGCCGACGGCGACGGGACGGTGACGTTCGCGACCGTCCGCGAACCGCAGACCCTGGCCGAGATCGTCGCCGAGTCGGGCGGGGCCCACGCCGACGCGCTCGTGCGGTGGCGCGGCCCCGGCGGCCCGGCTTCCATGGACCCATGACCGCAGCGGGCAAGGACACCACCACCGTCGTCGTGGAACGCCGGGTCGCCGCCTCGCCCGGACGGGTCTGGGAGGCGATCACCGACCTCCCGGACCTGCCCCGGATGCTCTCCGGCGTCGAACGCGTCGAGATCCTCACCGAGGGCGTCTTCGGCGAGGGCACCCGCTGGCGCGAGACCCGGCGGATGCTGGGCAAAGAGGCGACGGAGGAGATGACCGTGACGGCGTGCGAACCGCCCGACCGGTACGTGACGCTCGCGGAGTCCCACGGCATGCGGTACGTCTCCGAGATCACCCTCCACCCCGCCGCCGGGACCGGCCCCGCGGCGGGCGCGGGCGCCCGGCCCCCGGCGACCCTGCTGCGGATGGCCTTCTCCGCCCAGCGCGCCGACGGCCGCGCCCCGGGCCCGCTGGCCCGGCTGCTCACCCGCGTCGGGACCCGGGCGGTGGCGAGGGCCCTGGCGAAGGACCTGTCGGACATCGCGGCGACGGTGGAGTCCCGGGTCTGAGGGGAGAGGGTCGAACGGCACCGGACGGGCGGGCGGGACCAGGGCGCGGGCTCCCGGCGGGCCGGCCGCACGAGCCCTGGCGGCCGTGCGCCGTACCGCCGGACGGGCGGGCGCGGGCTCCCGGGCCGAGCCCGTACCTGACGGACTCGCGGCGGCCGCCCCTTGAGGGACGGGTTTCCGGGCGGGGCCGCGCCCGGAGGCACGCGTTTCCCCGACCCGCCCGCCCGCGCCCACGTGCGAACGCCCCCGCAACGGCGGCAACGCGCCACCCCGGGCGACGCCTTCACGCCAACCTTTCCCACCCCGCCGGGCATGTTCCGATGGAAAATGCCGGAACGGCTCCCGGCCCCCGGAACGTTCAGTAACGTCACCGTCACTGCCGTACGTTCGCGCGCCGCATCGGGAGGGGAATCCGCGTGCCCGGAATCGACGAGTGCCTTCAGGAGGCCATGTCCCTGCCGGGTGCCCGCGGCGCCGCCCTCGTCGACTGGACCAGCGGGCTCGCGCTCGGGACGGCCGGGGCCGCACCGGCCGGCGACCACGAGACCTCGGCCGCCGAGACCGCGGAACTGGCGCGGGCGGCGGCCGAGTTCGACACCTTCACGGCACCCGACACCACCGTGCCGGCTCCGCCCGGCCCACCGGGGGCACCCGGG
>NZ_JAPSIW010000560.1 GCF_031178505.1 Streptomyces sp.
GGTACGGGGCCGACCGCGCGGCCCACCAGCAGGGCCAGCACGAACAGCACGCCGAGCAGGAGGAGATAACCGGCCGGTCCGCGCAGCCAGGGCGCGCGCGCCCCGCCCGCGGCGAAGCGCCGTCGTACGTCGTCTTGTGTCCTCATGACGGAGCAGTCGGGCGACCGGCTCCCCGAGTTCCCGCGGGCGGCGGCGGATAGGGTGACGGCGCACCGCACCGCGCTTTCCGAAAGGCCGTCATGAGCGAGCAGACCCCCACCCCGCCGACCGTCCGCCGCGTGGACGATCGGCACCGCTACGAGATCCTCGTCGACGGTGCTCGCGCCGGCCTCACCGCCTACCGTGACCGCGGCGAGCAGCGGGTCTTCTTCCACACCGAGATCGACGACGCCTACGCGGGCCGGGGGCTCGCCCGCGTCCTCGTCCAGGAGGCGTTGACCGACGTGCGCGCGGCGGGCCTGCGGATCGTCCCCGTCTGTCCGTACGTGGCGAAGTTCCTGACCGGACACGAGGAGTTCGGCGACCTCACCGACCGGGTGACCCCGGAGACACTCCAGTGGCTGGACGGCGAACTCGGCCGCTGAGCGGCGTACGGGAGCGGCGCGGGGCCCGGGGGCGACGGTGATCGTCCTCCCCGGGCCCGGCGTTCCCGTCAGCTCAGGACGGAGGAGAAGCTGTCCAGCTGGATCCAGGTCACCTTGTTGGTCGCCTGGGGCCCGTAGACGTTGAGGTGTCCGGACGTGTTGGCCTCGACGCGGACGGCGTTGATGCCCTGGCTGTTGTTGCGCGGGCAGACACCGCGGGTCGTCTTCGGCGGCCGGATGGTGGCGGGCAGCGTGCCGAGCCGGCCGTCCGCGGCGAAGTCGCAGGTGACCGCGCCCCGCAGCTGGAGGAAGTCGGTCCCCGCGATCCGTACGACGCGGGCCTGCGGGGGCTGGTTGGTCTGGGGGGTGACGGTCGGCTCCAGGGCGATCGGCGTCCAGTCGACGACGACCTGGCAGCCCTCGGCCGTCTCGGCGGCGGCGGGCGCGGCCGACAGCAGCGGGGCTCCGACGGCGACGGCGGGGGCGGCCAGCGCGGCGGTGAGCAGCGAACGGCGGCTGGTGGCGGGCCGGGACGGGCTGGGGGTCATGTGCAGTCCTCCGGGGGTGACGGTAGAGGCGGGCAGAGGGGCGGGGGAGGGGGGCCGGGTCACCGCCAGGCCACCGAGACGCCGTCGAGGTCGATCCAGGTCACGGCGCTGTCGGTGGTGGCGCCGTACGCCCACAGCGCGCCGTGGACGTCCGCCTCGACGCGGCACACGCAGCGTCCGGCGCTGTTGTTGCGGGGCACGTTCTGGCGGGTGGGGTGCGTCGGGCGCAGCCGGTGCGGCAGTGTGCCGATCCGGGCGTCCGCCGTCAGGCCCGGGCTGCACGTCACGGTTCCGCGCAGCTGGAGGTAGGTCGTCCCGGCGAGGGCGACGAGCCGTCCGCGCGGCGGCTGGGCGCCGGGGGAGACGCCTGGCTGGAGCTCCAGGTCCTCCCAGTCCTGGAGCACCTTGACCCCGCCGACCGCCGGCCTCGTCGGATACCAGCCGATCGTGACGTCGCGCGAACCGGTGGTCCCGGGCACCGTGTTGCTGAACCCGAAGAGGAGCCGGGTCTCGCCCGTCGCCGGGTCCACCTCGGCGGCGACGCCCTCGGGCTCGCGCCGCGTCAGGCCGTCCGCGTTGGTCACCACCTGCCGGTCGAGGCGCGCACCGGTGCTCCAGGAGTAGGAGGTGAGGAAGGCGATCCCCGGGAACTCGCTCGGCACCGTCTCCGGGTGGTTCTCCTTGTCGTACGGGGCCCACTGATAGTGGTAGACGACGTCGCCGAGAGCGGTGAACCCCTGCGAGACCAGCTTCGGCTGCAGCGGGTACGGGGACGGCACGGCGGGGGTGACGTCCTCCCCGTCGGGCATGACGAACGTCGTCCCCACCGGCGTCCAGGTGCCGGCGGCGGCCGCCGCCGCGTCGTACCGGGTGAAGTGACGCCGGCCGTCCTTGTGGTACATGACGGTCAGCAGCTTGTTCACCGGGTCGAGCGAGGGGCCGGTGCCGGCGGTGCTGCCGGGCGGCGTGAACTTCCTCTCCTGCGGGACGAGCGCCCCGTCGAGGACCGCGCCGTTCTCGAACCGGAACCGGGTGACGGCCTTCCCGAAGGTGGTGCCGGAGTTCGTGACGTGCAGCGGCCCGACCTCGGTCCAGAGGTACGTGTCGGCCCCGACGGGCTCGGCGCCCATGGACAGTCCGTGCCCGAACCCCTTGAGCTGCATCGACCCCGTCACCACGCCGGTCAGCCGGTCGATGCGGTTGAGGTACAGGTTGCCCTGCGGGGCCGTCGCCGCACTCTCCACCTGGAGCACGAAGAGGTGCCCGTTCACGGTGTCCGTGGCGATGGCCTGCGGTGCCGGGCCCTTGACCAGATCGACGGTCTGGACGAGCCGCCCGGAGACGCCGGACAGATCGACGCCGTTGGCGTCCGTGTATCCCATGTTCTCTCCCCCGGGACCCCCTCGGATCCCTTTCACGGAAGAGAAGATCATCACATGTTACGTTGCCGGCCTCGCACCGGAGGAGAGGGAGACCGCCATGGCCGTCATTCACCGCACCACCCTGCAGCCCACCAAGCTGGAGCTCCTCGCCGCCTGGCTCCCCACCCGGGCGTGGTACTCCGCCGCCGTGGCCGCGCCCGAGAAGGCCGGAGGCTTCCGGCTCGACGACCCGGCGGGAGAGGTCGGCATCGAGTTCATGGTCGTGGGCGACGCCGGACGACCGGACGACGCCCCCCACCTGGTGCCCATGACGTACCGCGCCGCCCCGCTGGACGGAGCCGAGGACGCCCTGATCGGCACCGCCGAACACGGCGTGCTCGGCAAGCGCTGGATCTACGACGGCACCCACGACCCCGTCCTCGTCACCGAGCTGTACGCCCTGCTCTCCGGCCGGGCCGAACCGCAGGCCCAGTCCGAGTCCGACACCCCCGACCCCACGGTCCACGCCTCCCTGCGCGGCGCGGCGGCCGGCGGCACCGTCCTGGAACTCCTCCGCGTGGTGGACGGCGCCGACCGCACCGACATGGTCGTCCGGACCTCCGACGCGGCGGAGCCCGTCACCCTGCGCCTCCGCCGCGTCCTCGGCACCGCCGCCGGCGACACCCCGGCACGCGGCACGGTCACCGCCGGCTGGCGCCTGTCCGACGGCACCACCGCCCGCGGCCCGTACGTCCTCGTCCCCGAGGACGCCGAGGCCCGCTGACCCGGCCCGTCCACCGCGCGCTCCGGCACGGCGCCCGGCCGGTTCCCCGGCCGGCCGCCGTGCCGGGCTCGTTCACCCGCCGTTGCCGTTGCCGTTGCCGTCCCCGGCGCCCGTGCGGACGACGGCCTGGTCGCCGTGCGGGCCGAACAGGTGCAGGATCTCCACCGGCTCCGCACCGGCCGGCCCGAACCAGTGCGGCTCCGCCGTGTCGAACTCGGCCACCTCGCCGGGCCGCAGGACGGTCTCCCGCCCGCCCAGGACGAGCCGCAGCTCGCCGGCGAGCACGTACAGCCACTCGTAGCCCGCGTGCGTCACCAGCCGGGGCTCCCGCCGCGCCAGCACCTGCTTGAACACCTGGACCCGCCCCGGGTACTGCGTCAGCGGGACGAGAACGCTCCCGCGATCCCGCCGCACGGGCCGCAGATGGACCCGCGGGTCACCGGTCGCGGGTGCGGCCACGAGCTGGTCGAGCGCCACCCGGTGCGCCCGGGCGAGCGGGATCAGCAGGTCGAGCGTCGGACGCCGCACCCCCGACTCCACCCGCGACAGGGTGCTCACGGAGATCCCGGTCTCCTCCGCCAGCGCTTCGAGGGTGAGCCCGCGGTCGTGTCGCAGCGCCCGCAACCGGGGCCCGATGCCGTCGAGGATCCGTGCCAGTTCGGCGTCCATGCCCACCATTTTGCGGCCTTCGCAAAGTCCCTGGCCGCCCGGGCCCCGCCGCTCCGAGGATGACGGCGCACGAACCCGTACGACGGAAGGCGAACACCGTGTCCACGCTCTCCCCGCCCGCACCCGCCCCCCTGAGCTCCCGCCGACGCTGGACGGTCCTCGCCGTCTGCGCGCTCGGCATGTTCCTCGTCGGCCTCGACACCACCGTCGTCAACGTCGGCCTGCCGGCCGTCGGCCGCGGCCTGGACACCGACACCCGCGGCCTCGCCTGGATCGTGGACTCCTACACCGTCGTCCTCGCCGGGCTCCTCGTCGTCTCCGGCGCGCTCGCGGACCGCTTCGGCCGGCGCCGCGTCTTCCGGACCGGCCTCGTCGTCTTCGGCCTGGCCTCCCTCGCCTGCGCCGCCGCCCCCACCCTCGGCGTGCTCGTCGCCGCCCGAGCCGTCCAGGGCGCCGGCGCGTCCATGCTCAGCCCCGTCGCCCTCGCGATCGTCGTCGGCGTCATGCCCGACCCGAAGGAGCGGGCCCGGGCGATCGGCGTCTGGGCCGCCGTCTTCGGCCTCAGCATGGCGGCGGGCCCCGTCACCGGCGGCGCCCTCGTCGCCGCCCTCGGCTGGCGCTCCCTGTTCTGGATCAACGCCCCCGTCATCGCCCTCGCCCTCCTCCTCGTCGCCCGGTACGTCCCCGAATCCCACGGACAGCGCACCCGGCGGATCGATCTGCCCGGCCAACTCCTCCTCGGCGCCGCCCTGTTCCTCACCGTCGGGATCCTCATCGAAGGCCCGCGCATCGGCTGGGCCTCTCCC
>NZ_JAPSIW010000561.1 GCF_031178505.1 Streptomyces sp.
GGAGGACGGCGGGTTCGCCGCCTACGTGCCCGGCTCGGCGCGGCAGGCCGCCCCGCAGCTGCTCTCCGGCGTCCCCGCCCCGGCCGCCGGCACTCCGGTCGTCATCGGCGAGTGCACCGTCCGCCAGGACATCCCCTCCGTCTTCGCGCAGCTGACCGTGACGCTCACCCACGACCTGGAGAAGGGCCCCAGGGCCGTACTCAAGGACGAGCAGGGCAAGCCGGTCGTCACCGTCGACCGCGCCCACCCCGCCGACACCGGCCACGGTCTGACCATCTCCGGCGCCCACACCCTCACCCCGAAGCTCGGCCAGCGCACCCAGGGCGGCGGCACCCCGTACACCTGGACCGCCTTCCCGAAGCTGCCGAAGGGCTGTGAGAAGCCCGCCTCCTCCACGACCCGCCCGGCCACGGGCACGCCCGGCACGGCCACGGGTACGGGCACCTCCGCCACCGGCGGCCAGACCTCCGTCATCCCGAAGGGCGGCGTCGCGGCCGGTGCCGAGCCCGGCACCGCGGGCGACTCCACCGCTCTCGTCGCCACCGGCGCGGGAGCGGCCTCGCTCGCCGCCGCGGGCCTCGGCTTCCTCGTCGTCCGCCGCCGCGCGGCGGCTCGCGTCTGACGGACGGGGGCGGGCGGCTCCGTCCGGCGCCCCACCGGTCCTGGCCCGCGCCGGGGCCCCGGTCCGGCACGTGACCGGTCCACCGCCCCGCGACCCCCACCCCGCATCCACGCCTCCCCGCCCCTTGACCCGAGCGGGAGCACCACCCCACCCCACCCGGGCCGGTCGCCGCACCCCGTGGCGGCCGGCCCCGTCCGTCCGGAGCCGCGCCCCGTGAAGCCCGCCCGCCTCACCCGTCACCCCGCCCGCCCCCGTACCGCCCCGCTCGTCACGGCGGCCGCTCTCGCCGTGGTCACCGCGCTGGCAGGCTGTTCGGCCGGGTCCGGCGGCGAGGGCACGCCGCCGCCCCGCGTCGTCGAGGCCTCGGCGCCCGCGCCGGCGGCGGAGGCCGCCTCCGTCCGGCCGCTCGCCCGCTCGCTGCCCGTCCGCGTCCGGATGCCGTCCACCGGCGTCGACACCGGCCCCGGCGGGCCGGTCCTCCGCCTCGGACTCGCCGCCGACGGCACGGTCGAGGTGCCCCCGGAGGCGGAGGCCGACCGCATCGGCTGGTACGAGAAGGGCGTCACGCCCGGGGAGACCGGCCCCGCCGTCCTCATCGGCCACTTCGACACCGCGCGCGGTCCCGCCGTCCTCAAGGACGTCGTCAAGGCCCGCGTGGGCGACGAGATCACCGTGACCAGGGCCGACGGCACGGACGCCGTCTTCCGCGTCCGCGAGCTGGAGCAGGTCGACAAGAAGACCTTCCCGACGGCGAAGGTCTACGGCGACACCGCCCGCCCCGAGCTGCGCCTCATCACCTGCGGCGGCGAACTGACCGGCGGCCACCGCCCCGACAACATCATCCTGTACGCGGATCTGGTGGCCGCGCGGGCCGCCTGAGCCCCCGCCCGGCCCGCTGAGGCACAATCTCCGGCATGACGACCCCCGAGCAGCCGTCCGAGCCGGACCGCGAGCCGCGCCCCGCGCCGAGCCAGGACCGGCCGAGCGCCGAGCCGCAGTACGCCGACCGCGCCTACCGCTCCCCCCTGGGGATCGCGGGCGGGGTCTTCCTGCTGCTCCTCGCGTGCCTCTTCGCCGGGGACGCGGTGCTGCGCGGCGAGGGCCGCACGCCCTGGCTGGCGCTCGCCGGACTCCTCCTGGCCGTGCCGCTGATCGTCGCCTTCACCATCCGGCCGGTGGTGTACGCCAACGCCGACCGGCTCCGGGTCCGCAACCCCTTCCGGACGATCACCCTGCCGTGGAGCGCCGTCGCCGACGTCCGCGCCGGCTACTCCAGCGAGGTGTTCACCCAGGAGGGCGCCAAGTACCAGCTGTGGGCCGTCCCCGTCTCGCTGCGCAAGCGCAAGAAGGCGGCCCGCCTCGGGGCCCGTGCCGCGGGGGAAGCCGCCGGGTCCTTCGACTCCGCCGGCCGGGCCGCCCCCACCGACCGGGCCATCGCCGAGCTGCGGGAGATGGCCGAGGCCGGCACCGGCCGGCCGGGCGCGCAGGGCGGGCCCGAGGTGCGCTGGGCGTACGAGATCCTCGCCCCGGCCGTGGCCGGAGCGGTCCTCCTCGTGATCCTCAAGGCGACCGGCTGACCCGCACCCGGCCGGGCTCATGCCGGAGGGCCGGTACGGCCATCGCTTCCGTACCGGCCCTGTGTGCCGTCCCGCGCCGGCCGGGGCGCGGCGGTCAGAGACCGGCCGCCTCCGCCAGGTCCCGCTTCAGCGCGGCGAGCACCTCGGCGCCCTTCGCCCGCGCCGCCGGGAGCCCGCCGGCGTCCGCCACCGGGACGACGACCTCCAGGTAGCACTTCAGCTTGGGCTCCGTACCGGACGGGCGGACGATCACCCGGGCCTTGTGGTCGCCCTCCAGGTGGTACCGCAGCCCGTCCGTCGGCGGCAGCGACCCCGTGCCCTTGGTCAGGTCCTCCGCCGACACGACCGTCAGGCCCGCGAGCCGCACCGGGGGCCGCTCGCGCAGCGCCGCCATGGCGTTCGCGATGACGCTCAGGTCCTGGACGCGCACCGACAGCTGGTCGGTGGCGTGCAGGCCGTGCTCCACCGCCAGGTCGTCGAGCAGGTCGGTCAGCGTCCGGCCCCGCTCCTTCAGCTCGGAGGCCAGCTCGGCGATCGCCAGCGCCGCCGTGATGCCGTCCTTGTCGCGGACGCCCTCCGGGTCGACGCAGTAGCCGAGCGCCTCCTCGTAGCCGTACCGCAGCCCCTCGACGCGCGCGATCCACTTGAAGCCGGTCAGCGTCTCCTCGTACCCGACCCCGGCGGCGTCGGCGATCCGGCCGAGCAGCGAGGACGACACGATCGACTCGGCGAAGACACCCCGGGCACCCTTGCCCACCAGGTGCGCGGCGAGCAGCGCGCCCACCTCGTCACCGCGGAGCATCCGCCAGCCGCCCTCGGCGTGCGCGTCGGGCACGGCCACGGCGCAGCGGTCCGCGTCCGGGTCGTTGGCGATCACGATGTCCGGGTCCACGGCCCGGGCCGCCTCGAAGGCCAGGTCCATGGCCCCCGGCTCCTCCGGGTTCGGGAAGGCGACCGTCGGGAACGCCGGGTCCGGGTCTGCCTGCTCGGCGACGAGCGCCGGCGGCGGGAAGCCGTGCCGGGCGAAGGCGGCCGTCAGGACCTCCTTGCCGACGCCGTGCATGGCCGTGTAGACGGTCCGCACCGTCCGGGCCGAGCCCGGGGACAGAACGGCGTCCGTGCGCTCCAGGTAGGCCTCCAGGACCTCGTCGCCCAGCGTCTCCCAGCCCTCCGACGGGCGGGGCACGTCCTCCAGCGAGCGCACGGCGGCGATCTCCGCGGCGATCTCCGCGTCCGCCGGCGGCACGATCTGCGAGCCGTCGCCCAGGTAGACCTTGTAGCCGTTGTCGCGCGGCGGGTTGTGGCTCGCGGTCACCTCGACGCCCGCGACGGCGCCCAGGTGCCTTATGGCGTACGCCAGGACGGGCGTCGGCAGCGGGCGGGGCAGCAGCGCGGCGCGCAGCCCGGCGCCCGTCATCACGGCGGCGGTGTCGCGGGCGAAGTCGGCCGACTTGTAGCGGGCGTCGTAGCCGATCACGACGAGGCCGTCCCCCTGGCCCTTGGCCTTCAGGTACGCGGCCAGGCCGGCGGCGGCCCGGATCACGACGGAGCGGTTCATGCGCATGGGACCGGCGCCCAGCTCGCCGCGGAGCCCGGCGGTGCCGAACTGCAGCGTGCCGCTGAAGCGCGCGGTCAGCTCCTCGTGCTCGCCGGCCTCGATGAGCCGGGCGAGTTCCTCGCGGGTCTCGCTGTCGGGGTCCTCTGCGAGCCAGGCCTGGGCCCGGGCGAGGAGGTCGTCCTGCGTCACGGTGATGTGCCTTTCGGATGTACGGACGTAAGCGGGCGGGCGTCTTCTTTTCCCCGCCCCGCGCCTTCCCGTAACCGGCGGGTCCACCCGGGACCTTGGTCCCGGCCGAAACCGGCCCCTGGAGCGGTGAACCGTTTCCTCGGCGCCGCCGCTCCCCGCCGCGCGGGTCGCACGAGGCGGGTGGCCGGTCCGGGTGATCCGGACCGGCCACCCGGACCGTGGCGCCGCGCGCCGCCCCGCGCACCACGCCCAGGAACCCCGGCCCGCGCCGGACCGCACGGGGCCGGGGCGGAGGGGAAGGAACCCGCCCGGCCGGCGGACCCGCCCCGGGCGGGGCGGGGCGGGAGGAGGGGATCAGATGCGGTCGAGCACCCGGGTGAGGAGCTCGCCCATGCGGGCGGCCGAGTCGCGGCCCGCCTGGAGGACCTCCTCGTGGTTCAGCGGCTCGCCCGAGAGGCCCGCCGCCAGGTTGGTGACCAGGGAGATGCCCAGGACCTCGGCGCCCGCCTCGCGGGCCGCGATGGCCTCCAGGACCGTGGACATGCCGACCAGGTCGCCGCCCAGGACGCGGACCATGTTGATCTCGGCCGGGGTCTCGTAGTGCGGCCCGGGGAACTGGACGTAGACGCCCTCCTCCAGGGTCTCGTCGACCTCCTTGCACAGCGCGCGCAGCCGCGGCGAGTACAGGTCGGTGAGGTCCACGAAGTTCGCGCCGACGATCGGCGAGGCGGCCGTCAGGTTGATGTGGTCGCTGATCAGGACCGGCTGGCCGGGGCGCATGCCCTCGCGCAGGCCGCCGCAGCCGT
>NZ_JAPSIW010000050.1 GCF_031178505.1 Streptomyces sp.
GCTTCGGCAAGGCCGCCCCCGGGGCCTCCTACCCGGCGCTCTACACCAGCGCGAAGATCGGCGGGGTGCGCGGCGTCTTCCGCTCCGACGACGCCGGCGCGCACTGGGTCCGCATCAACGACGACGCGCACCAGTGGGGCTGGACCGGCGCCACCATCACCGGCGACCCGCGCGTCCACGGCCGGGTGTACGTCGCCACCAACGGGCGCGGCATCATCCAGGGCGACACGGGCGGGACCGGCCCCGGCCCCACGGACCCGCCCGCCCCGGCGGGCGCCTGCAAGGTCGCGTACAAGGTGACGAACCAGTGGCAGGGCGGCTTCCAGGCCGACGTCACCCTGACCAACACCTCCACCGCTCCCTGGACCGGCTGGACGCTCGGCTGGACCTTCGGCGCGGGCCAGACCGTCGGCCAGGCGTGGAACGCGACGGCCGGCCAGAACGGCGCCGCCGTCACCGTGAGGGACGCCGGCTGGAACGGGACCGTCCCGGCCGGGGCCTCCGCCTCCTTCGGCTTCACCGGCGGCTGGACCGGCACCAACCCCGCACCCGCCGCCTTCACCCTGGGCGGCACCCCGTGCGCGACGGGCTGACCGGCCCGCCCGCCGGCGGCCGCTGAACGGGAAAAGGCCGGGGCCCCGGTTCTTTCGAACCGGGGCCCCGGCCTTCCTCGGGAAGAGGACGGCTCAGGCCGCGAGAGGCGCCTTCCGGAGCCCGCCGCGGAGCCCGAGGACGCACGCGGCGCCCGCGGTCAGCGCGAAGAGCACCATCACCGCGTTCACCAGCACGTCCGGACCCGCGTCCTGCGCCAGGGCGTTGGACGTCGCCGCCCAGACGACGAACACCTGGGTGACGGCCACCAGGCCGAAGCCCACGGCACGCGCCCACGCGGGGCCCCTGTCCGCGAAGGAGGCGAGCCCGAGCGCGGCCGCTCCCCAGAGCAGCAGCAGGACCGTCAGCCCTTCGGCGGCGAGGAAGAGACCGCCGCCGAGACCGCCGTACCCCCCGGCGTCCGTGTGGTCGATCTCGGAGGTGTCCACCACGAACACCGCGAGGGCCAGCTGCACGAGAAGCAGGTAGCACGCCTCCAGAACGAGGATCAGCGCACCTGCCCGCCTGACGAAAAGAGTCACTGATTGCTCCTCACGAGCCTGCCGCTCTTGATGATCCACAGCTTGCCGTTCCGCTGGGCGCTGCGGCAATCGTCCCGCGCCTTCGTTCCGGCGCTGTTCTGACCGGTGCGCTTGCGGCCGATCTCCCGGCCGATCGCGTTGTTCTTCAGGTCCATCTGCTTGTCAACGCCCGAGGACGTCGACTCGTGCCGGGTCGCGAACTCGTAGGCGTCCGTGGTGGACAGGCGGATCTCCATCCGCGCGTTCCAGTAGCAGTGGCGGAAGGAGTCACCCGTGCCCTGGAAGAGGGTGTTGTCCGGGTACCAGTCCTGCGCCTGCTTGAACGCCTTGTTGGCCGCGTCGTACGCCGCCGTGCAGTCGATCGGGTTCCAGAAGCAGTACGACCTCTCGGAGGGCGTGGCGCTGCCGTAGCCGAAGCCCGGGTCCATCAGCACCGGGTAGGCGAGCTCCTGGCCGGCGGCGGGCGCCAGCGAGGCGGTGACCACGCCGCCGGAGAGCGTGAGCTTCACCGGGATCTCGACGCCGCCCGCGTCCCGGGCGATCGGGGCGGTGATGAAGGTCAGGTTGCCCAGTTCGTCCGCGACGATGATGACGTTGTCCGCACCCTGGGTGGCCGTCTGGCCGGGCCGGAGCTGGAGGGAGTACGCGTAGCTCCTGGCCGCGGACGCGCTCCTGAGCAGGTGGAACGTCTCGACGGCGTTCTGGCCCGTCCGGATGGCGAGGGTGTCGGCGTCCGTCTGCGTGTTGGGGTAGACGATGACGCCCGTCTCGCTGAGACCGGCGGCCGCGGCCGCGCCCGCGGGCATGGTCACCGAGGTCTGGGTGGCCCCGTCCGCGCTCGTGCCGACGATCTCCTGGCCCGCCGTGGCGGGCAGTTCCACGACACCGGCGGCGAGGACGGACTCCTCGGTCTCGACGACCTCGGGGTCGATCTGCTCCTGATAGCCCGCCGGGGTGTCGTCGATCTCCGGGTACTCGGTGTCGACGGGCCGGTCCTCGGGCTCCGTCTGCTCCTCCTCCGGGTGCAGCAGGTCGGAGAAGTGCGTCTCGGCGATCTGGTTGATGAACGCCGGGGTGAGCACCCCGCTGATCCGGCCGCTGCGGAAGGTGTACTCCGCCGGGTCCGACCACGTTCCGGCGGCGTTCCGCACCCGGGCGGTCAGGACGTGCGTGCCGTCCACCGCCGGGGTCAGGGTCACGGTCGCCTTGCCGGCCGTGAGCGCCACGGTGCTCGGCGTCCCGCCGTCGAGGGCGTACTCGGCCGTGACCGCCTTGCCCTGCGGATCGGTGAGGGTGAACGAGCCGGGCGTGCCCGTGCCGCCGTGCCACAGACCGTCGGCGGGATAGGTGTCCGAGGTGACCGAGGGGGCCGCGGGCACGGACGTGTCCACGGTCAGGTTGCGCCAGACGGACCAGCCGCCGTTCCAGAGCTTCCCGTCGTACACGGCGATGCGCCACTTGTACGCCCCGGGGGCGAGCGCGCCGGGCGTCCAGGTGCCGGGCTTGCCGGACGGCACGAACGCGGAGACCCCGCTCGTCACCTTGGTGGTGCCGGCGGCGTTCCACACCTCGAAGGTGAGCCGCACGGAGTCACCGTCGGGGTCGGTGGCCTGACCGGTGAGGGTGGGGGTGGTGTCCGCCGTGACCACCGCGTCGGCGGGGCTCACGGGGGAGGCCAGGTTGGGCTTGGTGTTGTAGGTCACGACGAGGGTCGGCTCGGTGGGACCCTGCGAACCGTCCACGTAGTTGGCGGAGCGGAAGCGCCGCCAGCTCAGCGAGTCGGTCTCGTCCACCGCGCGCACCTGGAGGCCGTGGTTCGGCTGGCCCGCGGCCCACGCCTGGACGATCGCGTCCACGTCCCAGCGCATGAAGTTCGCCGGACACGCGGAACTGAACCCGTACGCCGCGTGCGAGACGACGGCGCCGTCGGCCGTGGTCGCGGGCTGGGCGCCCCAGGTCACGGCGCTGGGGTCCCAGTTGGCGGTGATCCGCCGGACCGCGACGCCGGAGCCGGTGGTGGCGCAGCTCGCCGACCAGTAGGAGTGCAGCCGGAACTCGGTGTCCAGGATCTGCTTGCCGGCGTACTTCGACACGTCGAACTTCACGTACGACCGGGCCTTCGTGGTGCCGCCGTCGTAGGTTCCGGCCTTCAGCTCGGTCGAACCGCGCTGGGAGTCGGGGTAGTTCGTGGCGAGCCAGGTGTCCGTGGACGCCGCCAGGGTCGTCGTGGGGTCGATGTTCACCGGGTAGACGACATCGGGGTCGGTGAGGAAGTCCATGCTCGGCTTGAGGACCAGGACCGCGCGGCCCGCCCCCTGCTCGATGCTGGTCTCGATCTCCATGGAGTGGGTGGGGTCCCCGGACTTCGGGTCCGTGCCCATCCCCCACATGCGCGGCGCGGGGGCGCTGGCGACCAGCGCGCCCCTGGCGTCCTCGAGCCGCAGGTGACCCGACGGCTCCTTCTCCAGGTTCAGGCCCTTGAGGGTGATCGGGAGCCTCAGCTCCACCGGCTTCGTGGGCCGCTCGTTCAGGATGAGCGACTCGGTGAAGCCCTGCGGGAGCGCGGTGACGTGCAGGTCACCGTCGGGGACGACGTCGGGGTAGACCGCGGTGTCGCCGTCGACCCGGGGGGCCGGCAGGGACTTCGTCGCGGACCAGTCGAGACCGAAGGTCTGCGTCCCCCGGCTGACGGCGGCGAAGTCCTCGGCCCCGCCGTCGGACAGCTTCACGTCGGCGAGGGCGGTTTCGGGTTCCAGCCGCTCTCCGGTGTCGACCAGGCTGGTGTCGAGCTGCTTCCACTCGCCACCCTCCTTGACCCGGACCGGTCCGGAGGCGGTCTCGGTCGTGAGCGTCCCGTTCGGGTTCGCCCAGGTGCTGGAGGTCTCCGTCCGCTCGGACAGGGCCTCGACCCGCTTCCCGCCCAACGCGGCGGCCAGGCGCGCCGACGCGAGGTCAGGTGCCTCGGCGCGGCCGGTGGTGGTGCCGACGCCGCTCGAAGCGGCGCCGACGGATGTTTCCTCTACCGCGATGGCCGGCAGCTGTATGGACAGCGTCAGCGCAACGGCGGTCGAGACGGACGCGAGACGCACTGCTCGTCGCATCCATCCCCCCTTAATCGTTTGTTCGATGTGGATCACCTGCGAGGCAGGCGGCGCGTGAGCATGTCATGAGGATTGGGTAAAGGAACAATCAAGAACCTGTGCGATCGGTCACAGAGCGTTTTGATCGGATACGCGCGGTGACTGTTCGTGATCAAGGAGGGGGTGGCTCCCGTCCTTCACCCGGGGCATGCGGAAACGACTCAGGCCCCCGGTTCTTCCGAACCGGGGGCCTGAGTCGACAGGGTGAGTAACGGGACTCGAACCCGCGACATCCTGGACCACAACCAGGTGCTCTACCAGCTGAGCTATACCCACCACGACCGGCGGTTTTCCCGAAGGTTTCCCCGACCGGCCGAGAAGAAGTCTACAGGGTCCCGGAGGGTGCTCGCGCCCGCATTGACGACGGGCGCGAGCGAGGGGTCACGCGCCGGGTACGACGTGGCGGGCCGCGATCCCCTTCGCGGTCTCCGAGTCGGGTCCGGGCTGCGGCACGAAGATCGCCTCCCGGTAGTAGCGGAGCTCCGCGATGGACTCGCGGATGTCGGCGAGCGCCCGGTGGTTTCCGCTCTTCTCCGGACTGTTGAAGTACGCCCTCGGGTACCAGCGGCGGGCCAGCTCCTTGACCGAGGAGACATCGACGATCCGGTAGTGCAGATGGCTCTCCAGTGCCGGCATGTCCCGCGCGAGGAAGCCGCGGTCGGTGGAGACCGAGTTCCCGCAGAGCGGCGCCTTGCCGGGCTCCTTCACGTGCTCGCGGATGTACGCCAGCACCTGGGCCTCAGCGTCGGCGAGCGTGGTGCCGCCGGGCAGGGCGTCCAGCAGCCCCGAGGACGTGTGCATCCGGCGCACGATCTCGGGCATGGTCTCCAGGGCCGCGTCCGGCGGGCGGATCACGATGTCCACCCCTTCGCCGAGCACGTTCAGTTCCGAGTCGGTGACCAGCGCGGCCACCTCGATGAGTGCGTCGTCCGTCAGCGAGAGCCCGGTCATCTCGCAGTCGATCCACACCATGCGATCGTTCATGTGTCCCACCTTAGGGGGCGTGGCGTCTCACGGGGGGAGCAGGCCGACGGGCCCCCGGGGAGGTGTCCCCGGGGGCCCGTCGTTCCCTGCGGCGCGCGGCTTGTGGCCACGCCGGTCTCGGTGCCGCTGCCCGCGGCGGTGTTACGGGGCGCTGCGCTGTCCCGGCAGGGCGGGCCTGCCGGAGCCGTAGGCGTCCGACTGCGGCTTGCCCGGCTCCATCGGACCGCCCGGGCGGCGCATGCCGGAGGCGACCTGCGCGGGCATCACCGGTTCGAGCACCGCCGTGGCGGGCTCACCCTGCGGACGCCTGGCCCGGTACGCGGCCCGGTAGGCGGCCGGCGAGGAGCCGAGCTGCCGCCGGAAGTGGCCGCGCAGGGCCACCGGCGAACGGAAGCCGCACCGGCCGGCCACCTCGTCGACCGAGTAGTCGGAGGTCTCCAGGAGACGCTGCGCCTGGAGCACCCGCTGGGTGATCAGCCACTGGAGCGGGGCGGACCCCGTCAGCGAGCGGAACCGGCGGTCGAAGGTCCGCCGGGACATGTACGCCCGCGCGGCGAGCGTCTCCACGTCGAACTGCTCGTGGAGGTGCTCCAGCGCCCAGGCGACGACCTCGGCCAGCGGGTCGGCGCCGATCTCCTCGGGTAAAGACCTGTCGAGGTAGCGCTCCTGCCCGCCGCTGCGCCGCGGCGGGACGACCAGCCGGCGCGCCAGGGCGCCCGCGGCCTCCGTGCCGTGGTCGGACCGCACGATGTGCAGACAGAGGTCGATCCCGGCCGCGGTCCCGGCGGAGGTGAGCACGTCACCGTCGTCGACGAAGAGCTCCCGCGGGTCCACGTGGACCGACGGGTAGCGCTTGGCCAGCGTCGGCGCGTACATCCAGTGCGTGGTCGCCGGGCGGCCGTCGAGCAGGCCGGCCGCGGCGAGCACGAACGCGCCGGTGCACAGGCCGACGATCCTCGCCCCTTCCTCATGGGCGCGGCGCAGCGCCTCCAGTGCCTCCGGCGGCGGCGGGGAGGTGATCGACCGCCAGGCCGGGACGACGACCGTCCCCGCCCGGGCGATGGCCTCCAGGCCGTACGGAGCGGTGAGTTCGAGCCCACCGGTGGTCCGCAGGGGGCCCTCCTCGCCGGCGCAGACGAGCAGCCGGTAGCGGGGGACTCCCGCGTCCTGTCGGTCGATGCCGAACACGGAGAGCGGGATGGAGCTCTCGAAGATGGGGCCGCCGCTGAACAGCAGCACCGCGACGACTTCGCGACGGCGGCGCCCGGACAGCTTCCGTGCGACCTCCGGTACGGCGGAGTCCTGGCTCATCAGGCTAAGCCCCCCTCGGTGTTGGCGTCTCCCTGGTCGTGTCGCACCTGCACGTTTCCCCTCGGTTTTGCGCGAGGCCCCAGTCTTCGGTACCCATGATCGAATCTACTGCGTCCCATGGCACCGCCGTGACAAGTTCTCCATCCGGCAGATTGTCGACAAGGCCACTTGGCGTGAAGCGATCGATGGCGAAGCGTTCCGCCCGGCGGCCCCCGACGGAAGGGCCACCGCGGCGAACGCCCCGTACGCGGAGGGTGTGAGCCCTTGTGGCGGGGCTTTCGGGCCCCTGGGGGCCCTCGGTGGAGGACCGTTCCGCCAAGGAATCGCCGAGAAAGAGAACTTGGCTGAAAACCGATGAGATCGGGTGTGCGAGCCTGTCAACTCGGTGGGTTCGTCCGTTTCCGCCGGCGGCTTCCGGCCCCCTCCGCGACCCCCTCGGAGGGCCCCCGCCCGGCCCGTGGACCGCGCTCGGAGCGGCGCAGCAGCACCCGGCAGGCCGCGGTCACCGAGACGAGCCCCAGTGCCGCGCCGGCCGCTCCGCCGAGGGAGGTGCCGTAGACGACGAGGACCACCGGCACCAGGACGCAGCAGAAGACCGCCCAGCGGACCAGTTCGTCGGCGTGGCCGGCGGCCGTGCACGCCTCCGCGGTCCCGGCCGGCCGCCGCGCGGGGGCGGCCGGAGCGTGCCCGCGCGCCGCCCGGCGGCGCCCCCCGGGCGCGGCGGGACGGCCGGCGTCCGGCGTCCTGGCGGGGCTCGACGGTACGGGCACGGGCGGTCTCCCTGGGTCGGTGGGCCGGACCTGTGGCAACGAGGAACGGAACACTCCGGTCACTGTGAGCGACGTCCGTTTGGCCCCCGTACGGACGCTTGTAGAACCCACCCGGCATTGCCAGAAGCCGAACCGCTCGTGCATGCTCCCTGGAACGCCGTCCTCAAGCGGCGCGCAAGCCGGGCGTGCTACGGCGGGCCCTGGGCAGGAGAGGAGTCTCGCCGTACCCTTGGGGGTATGGGCTTGGGAAGATGATTCCCGGACACAGCTCCGCCGCCACCCGTTGTTCCTCCCCCCTTCACCGTCCCTTCCCACGAGGACCCTCTTCGCCGAGACACCGATGGCCGGTCACGAATTCTTCGAACCCGCGGACCGCAAGCGCGTCGCCGATTCCACGGTCGACCCCCTCGCGGTGGAACAGCCACGCCACTCCTGCGACCCGGCCTTCCGGCACGGGGTGGTGGTCGGCTTCGACGGCTCCACGTCCAGTGAGCGCGCTCTCGCCTACGCCATCGGCATGGCCCGGCGATCGGGCTCCGGCCTGATCATCGTGCACGTGGCCAACCGGCTGCCGACCACCGTCTGGGCGGGCTGCGAGCCCCCCGTCTTCGTGGACGTCCCGGACCACCGCACCGAGGTGCTCGGTCTGGAGCTGGCCTGCGCCGATCACCTCTCCGAGGTCCCCTGGATCCTCGTCGAGCGCGGCGGGGACATCTGCCACGAGCTGGAGGAGGTCGGCCGCGAGTACTCGGCCGACGCGATCGTGGTCGGCTCCACGCACGGGATCGTCGGCCGGATCTTCGGCTCGGTGGCCGGCCGCCTGGCACGGCGCGCGCGGCGGCCCGTGATCGTCATCCCGTAACCCCCCGCCCTCTCCGGTCCCAGGACGACCACCCCCGGTCCGCGGCGGACCGAGCCCGGGAAACGAACCGGCCCCCGCGCTCCTGGGATGCGCGGGGGCCGGTTCGGTGTCCGGTCGATCCGCCGGGGGACAGGCCCGGCGGGCCGGGGCGGGGGGACAGGCCCCGCCCCGGCGACTACTCGACCGTGACGGACTTGGCGAGGTTCCGCGGCTTGTCGATGTCGCGGCCCATGGCGAGCGCCGTGTGGTAGGCGAACAGCTGGAGCGGGATGCCCATGAGGATGGGGTCGAGCTCGTCCTCGTTCTTCGGCACCACGATGGTGTGGTCGGCCTTCTCCTGGGGCTGGTGGGCGACGGCGAGGATGCGGCCGGAGCGGGCCTTGATCTCCTCCAGGGCGGCGCGGTTCTTCTCCAGCAGGTCGTCGTCGGGGACGATCGCGACCGTCGGCAGGGCCGGCTCGATGAGGGCGAGCGGGCCGTGCTTGAGCTCGGAGGCGGGGTAGGCCTCGGCGTGGATGTAGGAGATCTCCTTGAGCTTCAGGGAGGCCTCCAGGGCGACGGGGTAGCCCCGGACGCGGCCGATGAACATCATCGACTGGGCGCCGGCGTACTCCTTGGCGAGCTCCTTGATCTCGTCCTCGGTCTTGAGGATCTCCTCGATCTGGGCGGGGAGCTTGCGCAGGCCTTCGATGATCCGCTTGCCGTCGGTCACGGACAGGTCGCGGATGCGGCCGAGGTGGAGGGCGAGGAGCGCGAAGGCGACCACCGTGTTGGTGAAGCACTTGGTGGAGACGACGCAGACCTCGGGGCCGGCGTGGACGTAGACGCCGCCGTCGGCCTCGCGGGCGATGGCGGAGCCGACCACGTTGACGACGCCGAGGACGCGGGCGCCCTTCCGCTTCAGCTCCTGGACGGCGGCGAGCACGTCGTACGTCTCGCCGGACTGGGAGACCGCGATGTAGAGGGTGTCGGGGTCGACGACCGGGTTGCGGTAGCGGAACTCGGAGGCCGGCTCGGCGTCGGCCGGGATGCGGGCCATGCCCTCGATGAGGGAGGCGCCGATCATGCCGGCGTGGTACGAGGTGCCGCAGCCGAGGATCTTGATGCGGCGGATGGTGCGGGCCTCGCGCGGGTCGAGGTTGAGGCCGCCGAGGTGCACGGTGGAGAAGCGGTCGTCGATCCGGCCGCGCAGCACACGGTCGACCGCGTCGGGCTGCTCGGAGATCTCCTTGTGCATGTACGTGTCGTGGCCGCCCATGTCGTAGGAGGCGGCCTCCCACTCGACGGTCTCGGGGGTCGCCGTGGTGGAGGCGCCCGCGACCGTGTAGGTGCGGAAGTCGTCGGCCTTGAGGGTGGCCATCTCGCCGTCGTCGAGGGTGACGACCTGGCGGGTGTGGGCGATGAGCGCGGCGACGTCGGAGGCGACGAGCATCTCCTTCTCGCCGATGCCGAGGATCACGGGGGAGCCGTTGCGGGCGACGACGATGCGGTCGTTGAAGTCGGCGTGCATGACGGCGATGCCGTAGGTGCCCTCGATGACCTTGAGCGCCTCGCGGACCTTCTCCTCGAGGCTGTCGGCCTGGGAGCGGGCGATGAGGTGGGTGATGACCTCGGTGTCGGTCTCGGAGGCGAAGACGACGCCGTCGGCCTCGAGCTTGGCGCGGAGTTCGGCGGCGTTGTCGACGATGCCGTTGTGGACGACGGCGACCTTGTTCTCGGGGTCGAGGTGGGGGTGCGAGTTGTGGTCGCTGGGGGCGCCGTGGGTGGCCCAGCGGGTGTGGGCGATGCCGGTGGTGCCGGTGAAGCGCTTGGGGACGCGGGCTTCGAGGTCGCGGACGCGGCCCTTGGCCTTGACCATCTTCAGGCCGTTGGACTTGGGGCTGGTGATGACGAGGCCCGCGGAGTCGTAGCCGCGGTACTCGAGGCGCTGGAGGCCTTCGAGCAGCAGCGGCGCCACGTCGCGCTTACCGATGTAACCGACAATTCCACACATAAGGTGTAACCCCTCCGGTTGGTGATGGTGCGGTCCGCCCCGTGGGCGACAGCCGGGTCCGGCCGGTCCGGCCGGTTCCGTTCGGCCGTCTCAGCCGTAGACGATCCGGCGCAGCTGCCGGAGCGACAGCTCCGGTGGTGCCACGGCCCGGTGCGGCAGCTCCGCCGCGATCCGTTCGAAGATCTGGGCGTTCACGGCCCCGCCCGCCTGCAGTTCGCGGTGGCGGCGCCGGACGAACTCCTCGGTCGTCTCGTCGAAGTACGCCAGCACGTCGAGAACCACCCGGGTGGCCTCACCGCGCTGGAGCGCGGTGCTGCGCACCAGGTGGTCGATGAGGTCGTCGTGCGACGGGCGGCGTTCGAGCACCTGGAAATACTGAGGGGTGGCCCCGGCTTTCCGCAACATTCCTGCCCGGAATCGGGCAGGACCCTCATGATCGACGGGAAAAACGAGGGACTTGGTCCAGACCTTGACCCGGTGTGAGGGGAGCGGTACGCAAGGGTGACAACCGGATATAGAGAACGACAGACGCGTTGATCACCTGAAGGGGAGCACGCCTGTGAGACAGCGCCGAAGGATTCCGCGCCTGATCGGTTCCCTGCTTCTGCTCGCCGTGGCCGCGGCCGCGGGCGGCGAGGCCTCCGCCGCCGGGAAACCAGCCCGGAAGGCGGCGCCCGCCCCGGGTCCCGCCGCGGGCGCCGCGGCCGAGCCCGAGGTCCGCCCGCTGGGCCGCATCATCCCCGTACCCGCCTCCGTCACCCCCGAGGGCGAGCCGTACACGCTCACCCGCACCACCCGCATCGGGGTGGACCAGAAGTCCCGGGAGGTCGGCCGTTACCTGGCCGGCCTCCTGCGTCCCTCCACCGGCTTCCCGCTGCCCGTCGTGGACGAGCGGGCCGCCCAGAGCGGCATCCGGCTCCGCGTCAGCCCCGGCGAGACCGCCCTGGGCGCGGAGGGCTACCGGCTCCGCTCCGAACCCGGCGGCATCACCCTGACCGCCCGCGAGCCGGCCGGCCTCTTCCGCGGGGTGCAGACGCTCCGCCAGCAGCTGCCGGCGGCCGTGGAGCGCCGGACCGTCCAGCCCGGCCCCTGGAAGATCGCGGGCGGCACCGTCACCGACACCCCGCGCTACGCGTACCGGGGAGCGATGCTCGACGTCTCCCGGCACTTCTTCACCGTGGACGAGGTGAAGCGGTACATCGACCAGCTCGCCCTCTACAAGATCAACACGTTGCACCTGCACCTCACCGACGACCAGGGCTGGCGCATCGCCGTCGACTCCTGGCCCCGGCTCACCACGTACGGCGGCTCCACCGAGGTCGGCGGCGGACCCGGCGGCTACTACACCAAGGAGGAGTACCAGGAGATCGTCCGCTACGCGGCCTCCCGCCACCAGGAGGTGATCCCGGAGATCGACATGCCGGGCCACACCAACGCGGCCCTCGCCTCCTACGCGGAGCTCAACTGCGACGGCGTCGCCCCGCCCCTCTACACCGGGATCAAGGTCGGCTTCAGCTCGCTGTGCGTGCCCAAGCCCGTCACGTACGACTTCGTGGACGACGTGATCCGCGAGATCGCCGCGCTCACCCCGGGCCGCTACCTGCACATCGGCGGCGACGAGGCGCACTCCACCAGCCACGCCGACTACGCCGCCTTCATGGAGCGGGTCCAGCCCGTCGTCGCGAAGTACGGCAAGACGGTCGTGGGCTGGCACCAGCTGACCGGCGCCACCCCCGCCGAGGGCGCCCTCGTCCAGTACTGGGGCCTGGACCGCACCCCGGCCGCCGAGAAGGAGAAGGTGGCCGCCGCCGCGCGGAACGGCACGGGGCTGATCCTTTCGCCCGCCGACCGGGTGTACCTGGACATGAAGTACACGAAGGACACCCCGCTCGGTCTGGCCTGGGCCGGGTACGTGGAGGTCCGCCGCTCCTACGACTGGGACCCGGCGGCCTATCTCCCCGGCGCCCCGGCGAACGCCGTGCGCGGGGTCGAGGCCCCGCTGTGGACCGAGACCCTGGAGACCCCGGCCCACCTGGACGTCATGGCCTTCCCGCGCCTGCCCGGCGTGGCCGAGCTCGGCTGGTCCCCGGCCGCGACCCACGACTGGGAGACGTACAAGGTGCGGCTCGCCGAGCAGGCCCCGCGCTTCGACGCGCTGGGCATCGGCTACCACCGCTCCCCGCAGGTCCCCTGGCCGGCCGGCGGCTCCGGGGAATGACACGGATGCGGGCCCCGGCGGAGGACCGTACTCCGCCGGGGCCCGCACCGGTCCGTCAGGCGAACCGCGCGATCGGGTTCACCAGGTCGCCGACGAGCTGGAGCGCCGCCGACGGGTCCGCCAGGTCCACCATCTGCTTGTTGTTGCGCAGCTGGAGGCGGTTGAGGGCCGAGAGGGCGAAGGTCTCGGCGAACATGTCGTACTGCGCGAAGCGGTCCGCCAGCTCCGGCTTCGACTCCTGGTAGCCCTTCACGCACTCGGCGACCGTCCGCCAGAAGGTGTCCTCGTCGACCACGCCCTCGGCGGCGAGGGTCGCGCCGAGGAAGCGGAAGAAGCAGTCGAAGACGTCCGTGAAGACGGACAGCAGCTTCATGTCCTCCGGGACCTCGGCGCGGACCCGCTCCACGGCGGGCGGCAGCACCGCGTCCGGGTCCATGACGACGATCTCCTCGGCGATGTCCTTGAAGATCGCCCGCGCGACCGCGCCCCGCTCGTCCAGAACGAGGATGACGTTCTCACCGTGCGGCATGTACGCCAGGTCGTAGGCGTAGAAGCTGTGCAGGACCGGCAGCAGGTACGCGTCCAGGTAGCCGCGCAGCCAGGCCGCCGGCGCCAGGCCCGACTCCTTGATCAGCGCGCCGGCGAAGGAGGCGCCCGTGTGGTCGACGTGCAGCAGGGAGGCCATGGTCGCCAGGCGCTCGCCCTCGGCGAGGGACGGCACCGGGGACTCGCGCCAGAGCGCGGCCAGCATCTTGCGGTAGGGCGAGTAGCGGTCGGTGGCGGCCTCGTACTCCAGGTGCCGGTAGCCGACGGCCGCCCGCTCGCGGATGATCGAGAAACGGGCCGCCTGGAGGACGGAGTCCGACGCGATCAGGTGGGCCAGCCAGTCGTTGATGGCCGGGGTGGCCTCCATGTAGGCGGCCGACAGGCCCCGCATGAAGCCCATGTTGATCACCGACAGGGCCGTTTTGACGTAGTGCTTGGCCGGGTCGGTGGTGTTGAAGAAGGTACGGATCGACTGCTGCGCCAGGTAGGCGTCGGAGCCCTCGCCCAGGTACACCAGGCGCTGCTGCGCCACCTCGGCGGCGAAGGTGACGGACAGCTTGTTCCACCACTGCCAGGGGTGGACCGGCATGAGCAGGTAGTCGGCCGGGTCCAGGCCCCGCCCGGCGAGGGCCGCGGCGAAGCCGTCCACGGTCGCGTCGCCGAGTTCGGCGCGGATGAACGCCTCGTACTCGATGTCCGCCCCGGCGGTGAAGGTGGTGCGGTCGCGGTGCGCCGCCAGCCAGATCAGGTGGATCGGGCTCGCGGCCTCGGGGGCGTAGGCCCGGTACTCGTCGACGCCGAAGCCGAGGCGGCCGTTGTTGGCGACGAAGCAGGGGTGGCCCTCGGTCATCCCGGTCTCGACGGCCTGGAAGCCGGCGTGGGCCAGCTCGGCGGAGGTCACCGGCGGTTTGGTCGACTTGAACGCCGTCCCGGCCAGGGTGGAGGAGATCTCCTCCAGGTAGACGGGGAGGATCTCGTCGCTCAGGCCGAGGGAACCGCGCAGCTCGGTGACGAACTGGAGCGCGTCGAGCGGGAGCTGCTCGTCACCCCGGTGGCGGCTGATCGACTCGGCGTAGACCTGCCAGTGGTCGAGGGCGAACCGGTCGGCGGTGAAGCGGTACTCGGTGGCGCCGTCGTCGCTGAGGACGCGGTAGCGGCCCTCGCCCAGCTCCTGCGGGTTCAGCAGGCGCTCGTGGGTGAACTCGGCGAGCGCCTTGCGGATCAGGGCCCGGTTGGCGTCGGCCCAGCGCTCGGGGGTGAGGTGGGCGACGGGGTCGTGCTGGTCGCGGTTCATGCGGCGGCTCCCACGGCGGCCTCGAAGTCGGCGCGGGTGCAGAAGCTCAGCAGGGCCTTCTTCTCCGGCTTCTGGATCTCGCGGTCGGGCACGAAGCCGACGGCCTCGTTGAGGGCGTGCACGGCCTTGTTGCGCACGTCGGGCTCGACGACCACGCGGGCGGTCGCCGGGTCGGCGAACAGCTCGGCCATGACGGCGGTGATCACCCGGCGGGTGAAGCCGTGCACGGGCGTGTCGGTGGGGGCGACGAGGAAGTGCATGCCGACGTCGCCGGGCAGCGGGTCGTAGAGGCCGACCAGCTCGACCTTCGAGGGGTCGTACCGCTCCATGAGGAAGGCGGGCTCCTCGTCCACCAGACCGATGAAGGCGTCGTGGTGCGGGTGGGCGGCGATCGCCATGTAGTCGCGCTCGACGTCCTCCAGGCGGTGGTCCTGCATCATCCAGAACCCGGCCTTGGGGTGGGTGACCCACGGGTGGATCAGCTCCGCGTCCTTGAGCGGGTCGAGGGGGCGTATCCGGACGGTCATACCGCGAACTCCTGGAAGGCGATGGTCTTCTCGACGGGGTAGTACTCGGAGCCGAGCATGGCTCCGATGATGTACGCGTTGCGGTACGGCCCCATGCCGAGGTCGGGCGAGGTGATGGAGTGCGTGTGCACGCCGGCGTTCTGGAGGAAGACCCCGCGGCCCGTCGTGTCGATCGCGTAGTTGCGGGCCACGTCGAAGCGGCCCTGGGAGTCCCAGCGGAGCCGGTCCCGGATCGGCTCCAGGAAGGCGGGGACGGCGTACTTGTAGCCGGTGGCGAGGATCAGGCCCTCGGTCTCCAGGGTGAAGTCCTTCTCCTGCTCCTCCTGGCGGAAGCCGAGCGTGTACGCGCCCGCCGTCTCGTCGTACGCGGCCGTGTGCAGCGCCGAGTTGGTGAGCAGGCGGGTGGGCACCGGGCCGCCCAGGTTCTTCTGGTAGAGCAGGTCGAAGATGGCGTCGATGAGCTCGCCGTCGATGCCCTTGAAGAGGCCCTTCTGCTCGGTCTCCAGGCGGTAGCGGGTCCGCTCGGGGAGCGCGTGGAAGTAGTCCACGTACTCGGGCGAGGTCATCTCCAGGGTGAGCTTGGTGTACTCCAGCGGGAAGAAGCGCGGGGAGCGGGTCACCCAGTTCAGCCGGTAGCCGTGGACGTCGATCTCGGAGAGGAGGTCGTAGTAGATCTCGGCGGCGCTCTGGCCGCTGCCGATCAGGGTGATCGACTTCTTCTTCTGCAGCTCCGCCTTGTTCGGCAGGTAGCGGGAGTTGTGGATGAGGTCGCCGCCGAGGCCGTGGCAGGACTCGGGGATGTACGGCGGGGTGCCCGTGCCGAGGACGAGCCGGCGGGCGCGGAACGTTTCTCCGGCCTCGGTGCGCACCACGTACTCCTCGCCGGCCTCGTCGAAGGTGACGGTGGCGACGGTGGTGGAGAAGCGGATGGAGGAGAGCTTTCCGGCGGCCCAGCGGCAGTAGTCGTTGTACTCGGTCCGCAGCGGGTAGAAGTTCTCGCGGATGTAGAACGAGTAGAGCCGGCCCTTCTCCTTCAGGTAGTTGAGGAAGGAGTACGGCGAGGTCGGGTCGGCGAGGGTCACCAGGTCCGACATGAACGGGGTCTGGAGGTGCGCGCCCTCCAGGAACATCCCCGAGTGCCACTCGAAGTCGGGCTTGGACTCCAGGAAGAGACCGTTCAGCTCGCCGATGGGCTCGGTCAGGCAGGCGAGGCCGAGGTTGAAGGGACCGAGCCCGATGCCGATGAAGTCGTACGTCTCGGGCGTCTCAGGCGTGGACAAGGTTCTCTCCCAGGTACTGCTCGGCGTGGCCGGCGATCAGATCGAGCACGGCGGCGATGTCGGCCGTGGTGGTCTCGGGGTTGAGCAAGGTGAACTTGAGGTACTGGCGGCCGTCGACCTTGGTGCCGGCGACCACGGCCTCGCCGGAGGCGAACAGGGCCTTGCGGGCGTAGAGGTTCGCCCGGTCGATCTCGGCGGGGGAGGTGACGTTCTCGGGGATGTAGCGGTAGACGAGGGTGGAGAGCTGCGGCTCGACCACGACGTCGTAGCGGGGGTCGGCGGCGAGCAGGGCGAAGCCCTCGCGGGCCAGGTCGCAGACCTCGTCGAAGAGTTCGCCGATGCCGTCGGCGCCCATCACGCGCAGGGTCATCCACAGCTTGAGCGCGTCGAAGCGGCGGGTGGTCTGGAGCGACTTGTCGACCTGGTTGGGGATCGCCTCCGCCACCGTGCGGCGCGGGTTGAGGTAGTCCGCGTGGTAGGTCGCGTGGCGCAGGGTGGCGCCGTCGCGGACCAGCACGGCGGAGGAGCTCACCGGCTGGAAGAAGGACTTGTGGTAGTCGACGGTGACGGAGTTCGCGCGCTCGATGCCGTCCAGGAGGTCGCGGCGCTTGAGGGAGGTGAGCAGCCCGCAGCCGTAGGCCGCGTCCACGTGCATCCAGGCGCCGTACTCCTCGGCCAGCGCGGCGATCTCGGGCAGCGGGTCGATGGAGCCGAAGTCGGTGGTGCCCGCGGTGGCGACGATCGCCATGGGGATCAGGCCCTCGGCGCGGCAGGTCTCCAGCTCGGCGGCGAGGACGACGGACTGCATCCGCTTGTTCCGGTCGACGGGGACGGAGACGACCGCGTCGGCGCCGAGGCCGAGGAGGGTGGCCGACTTCTGGACGGAGAAGTGGCTGCACTCGGAGGAGAAGATCCGCAGCTTCGACAGGTCGCGGGTGCCGGCCTCCTCGCGGGCCAGCAGCAGCGCCTGGAGGTTGGACTGGGTGCCGCCGCTGGTGAAGACGCCGTCGGCGAGCGGGCCGAGGCCGATGCGGCCGGCGGTCCAGTCGATGAGCTTGCGTTCGATGAGGGTGCCGCCCGCGCTCTGGTCCCAGGTGTCGAGGGAGGAGTTGACCGCCGACAGGATCGCCTCGCCGAGGACCGCGGGGATGACGACCGGGCAGTTGAGGTGGCCCAGGTAGCGCGGGTGGTGGAAGTAGACCGCGTCGCGGAGGTAGACGTCCTCCAGCTCGTCCAGCGCGGCGGAGGCGTCGCCCAGCGGCCGGTCGAGGTCGACGGCGTCGATGACGGGCGCGAGCTCGGCGGGGGTGACTCCGGTGAACGGGCCGCGGGTCGTGGCGAGTTTGTTCGCCACCCGCTCGACTCCTTCGGTGACGGAGCGCCGGTAGCTCTCCGCCGTGGCGTCGTTGAGCAGGTGCGAGCGCATGTGGGGGGCCTCCGGGACAGCAGAGAGGGGCGAGGGGGACGATGCGTCAGTAAGGTTAGCCTAACCTAAATTTTCCTCGCAACGACCCCTCGCCCCCCTCGGCGCACGACAGTTGACGGGGTGAAACGCCAGGTGAAGTGAGGGTTACGACTCTTCCAGGGTCTCGTCCGGGACCTCGCGCAGCGCGTCCTCGGACAGGCCCTTGCGCCAGTAGCCCACGAACGTCACCCGGCGGCGGTCCAGGCCCCGGTCGCGCACGAAGTGCCGCCGCAGCGCCTTGACCGAGCCGGACTCGCCCGCGATCCAGACGTACGGGGCCTCGCCGGGCAGCGCCGTGCCCTCGATCGCCGCCACGGCGGACGGCGCCCCCTCCTCCCGCACGAGCCAGGTCACGGTGGCGTCCGCCTCCGTGGCCAGCTCCGTACGGTCACCGGAGTAGGGGACCTCCAGGAAGACCTGGGCCCGGGTCTCGGC
>NZ_JAPSIW010000051.1 GCF_031178505.1 Streptomyces sp.
CTGGTTTGGGGGGCCCCCCCCCCCCCCGCGACTCGTCGGTGACGAGGGCCACGTAGTTGTCCAGACCGACGAAGACCCCACCGGAGCGGTCGAAGAACGACCGCTGGAGGGAGTACCCGATCGGGTAGACGACGAGCGCGCCGAGGAGCAGGACGGCGGGCAGCAGGAACACCGCCGCGACGGTGGTGCTCCCGCGCCGGCCGCCGTTCACGCGTGCCATGGCCCGCGCCTCAGCTCTGCGGGGCCGTGGCCCGGTACGCCTTCGCCGCCTCGGCCTCCAGGCGCGCCTGGGTCCCCGCGATGTCCCTCGGGTTCTTCAGGAAGTCCTGGAGCGCCTTCCACTCGCCCTTCCCGGGAGTGCCGCCGAACGACTGCGGCATCTGGTCCGACATGTCGAAGCGGAAGTCGTCACCGGCCCCGATCAGCGCCTTCGCGATCTCCCGCTGGACGTCGTTCGGGTACGCGGCCGGGTCCAGGTTCTTGTTGGGCGAGAGGAAACCGCCCTCGGCCGCCCAGATCCGCGCCGCGTCCGGCGAGGCCAGGAACGCCAGCAGGGCCTGCGCCCCCTTGGTGTCCTTCAGGGCCACGGCCGCGTCGCCGGCCGTCACCACGGGCGCCGCGCCCGAGCCGACCGCCGGGAACGGGAAGACCTTCGCGTCCGTACCGATCTTCGCCTCGGTCTGCGCGATGTTGACGGCGGCGAAGTCCCCCTCGAAGACCATCGCCCCCTTCGGCCGGTCGCCGCCCGTGAACGTCTGCGTCACCGACGCCGGGTACTCGGTCTGGAGCGCCCCGCTCGTCCCGCCCGCGAGCAGCTCCGGGCGGCCGAACAGCTCGGCGAGCGTCTTCAGGGCGGCGGCGACGGACGGATCGGTCCACTTGATCTCGTGCTTGGCCAGCTGGTCGTACTTCTCCGGGCCCGCCTGCGAGAGGTAGACGTTCTCGAACCAGTCGGTGAGCGTCCAGCCGTCCGCGCCGCCGACCGAGACCGGGGTGACGCCGGAGGCCGAGATCGTCTCGGCCGTGGACAGGAACTCCTTCCACGTCTTCGGCTCGGTGGCGCCCGCGTTGTCGAAGGCCGCGGTGTTGTACCAGATCAAGGACTTGTTGGCGGCCTTGAAGTACACCCCGTACGGGGTGCCGTCCACCGCGCCCAGCTCCCGCCAGCCACGCGAGTAGTTCGCGTCGAGGGCCCGCCGGGCCTCCGGGCCCACCGGCTTGATCCACTTCTGGGCCGCGGCCTGCCGGATGGCGCCGACCTGCGGCAGCATCGCCACGTCCGGCGGAGAACCACCGGCGATCTTCGTCCCGAGGAAGTTCACGATGGGGTCCTGGGCGGGCACGAAGGTGACGGTCGCCCCCGTCCGCTTCTCGAACTCCTTCAGCACCTTGGAGAAGTTCTCCTGCTCGGGGCCCGTCCAGACGGCCGCCACCTCGATCCTCTCGCCCTTCAGCGGTAAGGCCCCGGTGGGGCCCGCGCTCGGGCCCGCATCCGTCGACTTCTCGCCGCCGCAGGCGGTGAGGACGAGCGCGGTGACGGCCGTGAGGGCCGTGAGCGTGCCGAATCGTGTGCGTGGACGAAGAGTTGTACGCATTGCTGCCCCGTCTCTGTCGTGCGCGTCGCTGTACGTGCCGACAGGTCTACGCCGGGGCGCCGGAGCCCGCAATACCGCCTTCGGGGTCTCGCGGGTGATCGTGATTGGCTCGTGACGTGACGTCAGGCCGGCGGGGCGGCGGGCCCGGCGGGGGCCGGGCCGCCGGTGCCCGGCCGGATCACGCGTGCGTGAGGGGCGGTACGGGCGCGGCCTCCACCGAGCGCGCCGCCCGTTCCAGCGCGCTCGCCAGGAGGGCCAGGTCCGTCGGGCCGTTGCCCAGCTCGCGGACCGGGCGCCGGGCCGGCGGATCGCCCATCCGCTCCCACTCCAGCGGGACGACGGTCGGGCGGAGCGTCGCCGTACGCGGGATCCGTCCCGTCACCCGGCCCGTCTGGAACGGGGTCACCCGGCCGTCGGGGTGCCCGAGGCGGCCCCGCCCGGGCGCCGGGACGTCCGGACCGGGCGCCGCCGGCGGCGGGTCGAGCACGATCCGCAGCCGGGCGCCGTGGGCCAGCTCCGTGTCGGCGGTCCGGTCGGGGCGGGCGGAGGTCACGACGAGGTGCACGCCGAGGCGCTCGCCGCTCCGGGCCACGGCCTCCAGCGCCCGTACGACGGAACCCGCCGCGGGGCGGCCGGGCGCGCCGAGCGCCGGTGCGACCAGGGCGTCGAAGTCGTCCACGAGGACGACGAGGCGCGGCAGCGGGCCCGCCGGTGCCTGCGCCTGTTCCGGAGCGGCCTGGGCCTGGGCCTGCACCGAGGAGGTACGGGGCGACTCGGGGCCCGCCGGGCGCGGGATCACGGGCTCCCCGGCGCCGCGAAGGGTCCGCCCGCTCGACGGGGCGTCGAGCCCGCCGCTGCGGCGCGGCAGCCGCCCACTGGGCGTCTCGCCCAGGAAACCGTCCACGGCCCCCCGCGCCCCGCGGCCCGCGGCCCGCCCGTCCACGTCGTCGTCCCCGACCCGGAGCGTCCGCCCGCCGACCCGCTCGGGCGGCGTCCCGTCCCCGGCCCGGTGCCCCCGGCCGCCGGGCCGCGGATCGAGGTCACGACCGGCCGAAGAGGCCACGCGTCCGCTGCCGCGCGCGTCGAATTCGTCGGCACCGGGGTAGGGCGTGCGGCCGCTCGGTCGGCTGGACAGGTCGGCGTCGCCGGGTCGGCTCACGCGTCCGCCGCCGCGCGCGTCGAGCTCGTCGGCACCGGGGCAGGGGGCGCGGCCGTCGGTGCGGTTGTCGCCGTGGTCGGTAGCGGGGTACGGCGTGCGGCCGCTCGGTCGGCTGTCCACCTGGTCCGGGCCCGGGTACGGCATGCGGCCGCTCGGTCGGCTGGACAGGTCGGCGTCGCCGGGCCGGCTCACGCGTCCGCTGCCGCGCGTGTCGAGCTCGTCGGTGTAAGGAGCCCGCGCGGTGGCCCGGCTGTCGGCACGTTCCGTGCCGGGGTACGGGGCACGCCCGCCGGTCCGGCCGGAGAGCTGATCCGTTCCCGGGTACGGGGTCCGGCCGCTCGCGCGGCCTTCCAGGGGGGCCGCGGCCGGGTACGGCCGGCGGCCCGGCACCGGGTCGGTGTCCCGGGAGGGGACGCGGCCCGGGGCGTCGCCGTGGCGGGGGGACGGGAGGGAGCCGACCGGGCCGTCACCCGTGCGCAGGGTGCGGCCGCTGGGCCGGTCGGGGAGGTCCGTGGGGTCGGGGACGCGCACGGTCGCACGGGCGCCCTGGGGGACCGATTCGGCAGCGCTCGGGCCGCGCTGGCCGACCATCGCCCGGGCGGTCCGGCGTTCGGCGAAGCCGCCGTCGCCGAGGATCTCCGCCCGCCGCTTCAGCTCCGCCCCCAGTGCCTGCGCGAACTCCCGCATCCGCACGGGATCCGAGGCCACCAGGTGCTCGGTGACGTGCGGCAGCTCCGTACAGGCCGCGAGGCCCTCGCCGCGCTCACCGCCCGCGCCGTCGACGAGGAACAGGCCGAGCCGGTCGGGACGGGCGGAGGCGGCCAGAGAGGCGGCGATCGAGCGGAGCAGCTCCGTGCGACCGCAGCCGGGCGGGCCCTCGATGAGGAGGTGCGGGCCCTCCTGCGTGAGGTCCAGTGAGAGCGGTCCGCGCGGGCCCGCGCCGAGGACGGCGGTGCCCTCGCCGGCGGATGCCCAGCGGGCCATGAGCGACGCGGGGGTGGCCCGGGCGAGCCCGAGCTCGTCGAGGAGCCGCGCGGAGGGCGGCAGCGCGGCGGCCCGGCCGTTCGTCGTCGCGGCCGCGTCCGTACGCAAGGGGGCGAGCGCGCGCCCGAACCGCTCCGCCCAGGCGACGGACACCGCGTCGACCACCCCGACCGTGCCGTGACCGGCGACCCGCCCGCCCGAGGTGCGCAGCAGCCGCAGCGCCGTGGCCACGTCCCCGCTGAGCAGGACGGCGGCCCCGCACTCGCGGAAGGCGAGGGACGCCGCGCAGGCCGTCTCGTACGTGGCGGCCACGGGGGACACGGGCGACGCGGAGGGCGCCTCGGCGAGGCAGATCAGATGGATGCCGGCCGCCGCACCGGCCCCGGCGAGCCGGGCGACCGTCTCGCGGAGCGCGGAGGAACCGGGGTCGCCGTCGACGACCACGACCGTCGCGGGCCCGTCGTACCGGGCGGCGGCCTCGGCGACGGCCGTGCGGTCGGCACTGGGCCAGCCGGGCCCGAGCGGCCCGTCGTCCAGGCGCCGGGTGAGCTCCGCCGTACGGGCCTCGGCCTGCTCGCGGTCGTACGCGAGGAGCAGCCGGCAGTCCTGGCCGTGTGCCGGGCGGACGTGCGGAAGCCAGCCGAGCCAGCCCCAGGCGCGCCGCCGCTCCTCCAGGGAGCGGTTCCGGTCGGCGCTGATCAGGACGATCTCCAGGTCGGCGGGGGAGTGCAGCGCGGCGAGCTGGGCCACCACGGAGCGGGCGAGCCCGGCGAGCCGGTCGGCGGGACCGGCCAGGCCGAGGGAACCGGCCTCGCGCAGACCGATGGTGACCGGTACCCCGGACAGCTCGGCCCGGTCGGTGGTGCCCAGGCGTACGACGAGGGCCTCGGCGTGGTGCCGGTCGCGCTCCCAGAGCCGGGGGCCCGGGCCGAGCGCGGTGAGGAGAACGGCCGACGGGTCCGGCCAGGTGTCGGCGACGGGCAGGCGGCCGGAGGCGTCCGGCCCGGTCCGCCCGTCCGGGGCGTGCCCGTCCGGCGGGGAGCCGGCGGTGGCGGGCGCCGCCTCGTCACGGCCGCCGGCCAGGCGGCGCGCCCAGGCGCCGAGTCCCCGGCGTGCGGCCGGGCGCCCGGCGGAGGCCGGCGCGTCGGTACGGCGCCGGGCCTGCCGGCCGCCGTGGGCCGCGTCCTCGGAGGACCCCTCCTCGCGCGCGTGCCCGGGGACGTCCTCGTACGGCTCCGCGAGCCCGATGCCCCGTGCGCCGCCGTGCGTGGCACCGGCCGAGGGCGGGGCGGCGGGCGCCGCCTGTCCGCCGGGGCCCGGCCAGGGACCGCCGCTGCCGCCGTGGGGATCGGCGGGGACCCCGGCGGGCCCGGGGGCGAGCCGCAGATGGCCCTCGCCGTCGGGCGTGGTCGCCCGTGTCTCCGTACCGGCCGGGTCCTCGCCCGGTCCGGTGAGGCGGAGGGCGGATTCGCCGAGACGCAGCTGGGCGCCGGGGCGCAGCCGGACCGGGCGCGGTCCGACGGGCACACCGTCGAGCGTGGTGCCGTTGGTGGAGCCGAGATCGGCGACGGTCACCCGGCCGTCCTCGCCGACGGTGACCGTGCAGTGGGCGCGGGAGACGTCGGGGTCGTCCAGCGGCACGTCGGCGTCGACGGAACGGCCGATCCTGATGGGGCCGCCGTGCAGCAGGTGGACCCCGCCGGCGTCGGGACCGGCCACCACGTGCAGGCGCGCGGCGACGGCAGCGTCCACCCGGTCGTCCGGGCCCGGGGCCTGGAGCGAGAGGACGGCGCCGTCCACGAGCGGGGGCTCGCCGAGGACGCAGCGGCGGGCGTCGAGCCGCTCCCCGCCCGCGTACAGCACGACCGTGCCCGACGCGGGCGTGTCGGGGCCGGTGACGGCGGCGGCCAGGCCGGAGGTCACGGCGGCGAGCGCCGTCCCGGACGGGGCGGTGACGAGCACGTCGCACGCGCGCCCGGCGCCGTGGCCGGCGTGCGGCGCGAGGACGGTCAGCCGGATCTGCATCGCCGTCAGCGGTCCCTTCTGCGCGAGATGCCCGGCAGGGGGAACCGCCCCGTCCCTCCCCCCACCCGGCACGGACGCGTCGCCCGGTACAGGTCGGCACGGCGCGGGGGCTCCCGACCCCACCGATGCGACGTGCTGGAGGCATCCTCGCACCTGCCGCCGACAACCCGCCCCCGGGTCACCCATAAGTGATCTTGAACGATCAATGGTGGCCGGAAAATCGCCTGCCCGCGTGCGGCCGCGCACAAGGCCCGGCAACCGTCGGGGCTCCTGGAGCGTCTTCTTCCGGACAAGTCCGGGCACCGTTTCGGACGTCAGGACCCCCCGGGCGGACCCCGGGCCGGGTGTCCGCCCGGTGTCCCCCGGACGGAACCCGCCGGACGCCGGAACCGTCCCGGACCGTCCGGATCCGTCCGGAGTCGGAGGCGAGTCGGAGGGGTGAACGGAAACCGGCTGTGGACAACCGGCCGGTGGCCCGTTCGGCGGCACTAAAGTGGGTCGGACACCCGGACGGGTCACAACAGACACAAGGACCCCGGGGACCAGCAGACCGACCCCAGGACCACGATCAGCAGGGAGCGCGTGACGTGCGGCCTATCGGCAGCAAGTACCTGCTCGAGGAGCCGCTCGGCCGCGGCGCCACGGGCACCGTCTGGCGAGCCCGCCAGAGGGAGACGGCGGGCGCCGAGGCGGCCGTCCCCGGCCAGCCCGGGGAGACCGTCGCGATCAAGGTCCTCAAGGAGGAGCTGGCCAACGACGCGGACATCGTGATGCGCTTCCTGCGCGAGCGGTCCGTGCTGCTCCGGCTCACCCACCCCAACATCGTGCGGACCCGCGACCTGGTGGTCGAGGGCGACGTCCTGGCGCTGGTCATGGACCTCGTCGAAGGACCCGACCTGCACCGGTACATCCGGGAGAACGGGCCGCTCACCCCCGTGGCCGCCGCCCTCCTGACGGCCCAGATCGCCGACGCGCTCGCCGCCAGCCACGCCGACGGCGTCGTCCACCGCGACCTCAAGCCGGCCAACGTGCTGCTCGCCGAGCGGGACGGCGGCATGCACCCGATGCTCACCGACTTCGGCATCGCGCGCCTCGCCGACTCGCCCGGCCTCACCCGCACCCACGAGTTCGTCGGCACGCCCGCGTACGTGGCGCCGGAATCGGCCGAGGGCCGGCCGCAGACCTCCGCCGTCGACATCTACGGCGCGGGCATCCTGCTCTACGAGCTGGTCACCGGCCGGCCTCCGTTCGCCGGAGGCACCGCGCTCGAGGTCCTGCACCGGCACCTCAGCGAGGAGCCCCGCCGCCCCTCCACCGTCCCCGGCCCCCTGTGGACGGTCATCGAGCGCTGCCTCAGCAAGAACCCCGACCTGCGGCCCAGCGCGGTCAACCTGGCACGCGGCCTGCGCACGGTCGCCGCCGGCATCGGCGTGCACGCCTCGCCCGCGCAGATCGAGGCCGCCGAGGGCGTCGGCGCGCTCCTCGCCCCGGACCCGGCGCCCGCGCCGGTGCCGGTGACCGAGGCGCCGGGGGCCGCGGACCCCACGCAGGTGCTGCCCAGCGGCGCCGGTGCCGCGCAGTACGACCCGGCGGCGCCCACCGGCGTCATGCCGACGAGCCCGCCGCCCGGCGCGGCCGACGCGACCGCGGTCCTGCCCTCCACCGGTCCCGCGGGCCAGGGCGGTCACGGCCAGGGAGGGCACGGCGGCGCCGCCGACCCGACCGCGGTCATGCCGCCCGTGCCGCCGCAGCCGCCGCAGGGCGGGCCCGAGGAGCCGCACCCCTGGCAGAACCAGCTGCGTGCCGCCCGCGACCGCAACGAGCAGACGCAGATCCAGTACCTCGACCCGTCCGAGGACCCGCTGCGCCGCCGCCCCCAGCGGCAGCCGCAGCAGCCCGCGCGGCAGCAGCCGTACCCGCCGCAGCGGCCCGCCCCCGCGCCGTACCAGCAGCAGCCCCCGCAGCGGCAGCAGTACGCACCCCCGCCGCCTCCGCCCCAGCAGTACGCCCCGCAGCAGCAGCAGTACGCTCCGCCGCAGCCGCCGCCCCAGGCCCCCGCACCGCGCGCCCCGCGACCGCCGCGTGAGCCGCGCCGCAGCGCCAATCCGGTGCGGATCCCCGGCCTCGGCTGCCTCAAGGGCTGCCTGGTCATGATCGTCCTCTTCGTGGTGGCCGGCTGGCTCGTGTGGGAGCTCACCCCGCTCCAGAGCTGGATCGCCGAGGGCAAGAGCTACTGGCAGGCCATCGGCGACGGCATCTCCTCCGTCACCGACTGGATCTCCAAGATCGGCGACAGCACGGGCTCCGGCGGGGGTGCTACCGGCGGTACGGGGCAGTAATACTGCCGATTTATCGACTTCCGGAGGGTGATTTCCCTCCGGAAGTGACGTCCTGCGGCCGTGGACGCGTAACTTTGACGCGAACCGCAGCCGCTGAGGGAGCAGTCTTGGCACGGAACATCGGCAGCCGCTACACCGCCCACCAGATCCTCGGGCGGGGCAGTGCCGGAACGGTGTGGCTCGGCGAAGGACCGGAAGGTCCCGTCGCCGTCAAACTGCTGCGCGAGGACCTGGCCTCCGACCAGGAGCTCGTCGGCCGCTTCGTCCAGGAGCGGACCGCCCTGCTCGGCCTCGACCACCCCCGGGTGGTCAAGGTGCGCGACCTCGTCGTCGACGGCAACGACCTGGCCCTCGTCATGGACCTCGTGCGCGGCACCGACCTGCGCACCCGCCTCGACCGCGAGCGGCGCCTCGCCCCCGAGGCCGCCGTCGCCATCGCCGCGGACGTCGCCGACGCCCTCGCCGCGGCGCACGCGGCCGGGGTCGTCCACCGCGACGTCAAGCCGGAGAACATCCTGCTCGACATGGAGGGCCCGCTCGGGCCGGGCGGCGCCCACCCCGCGCTCCTCACCGACTTCGGCGTCGCCAAGCTGATCGACACCCCGGGCCGGACCAAGGCCACCCGCATCATCGGCACCCCCGACTACCTCGCCCCGGAGATCGTCGAGGGTCTCCCGCCGCGTGCCGCCGTCGACATCTACGCCCTCGCCACGGTCCTGTACGAGCTGCTGGCGGGCTTCACCCCGTTCGGCGGCGGCCACCCCGGCGCCGTCCTGCGCCGCCACGTCACCGAGACCGTCGTCCCGCTGCCCGGCATCCCCGAGGAGCTGTGGCAGCTGATCGTGCAGTGCCTGGCGAAGGCCCCCGCCTCCCGGCTGCGGGCCTCCGAGCTCGCCGCCCGCCTCAAGGACGTCCTGCCCCTGCTCAAGGGGATCCCTCCGCTGGACGTGGACGAACCGGGGGCCGAGCCGGCCGCCCCGGAGCCGTACGAGGAGGACACCTACGCCACGGCCGCCGGCGCCGGTCCCGGCGAGGGCCGCCCGCGCCGGGCCGCCGTCCCGCTGGTCCCCGGCGCCTCCGCCGACTCCCACCGGGACACCCACACCTCCATGCGGGTCCCCGCCCCCGACGAGCTGTCCGGCGGCCCCCTCGGCACCGCCCGGGCCCCCCGCCCGGCCGGCGCCCGCCGCCCCGGCTCCGCCCGCAACAGGGCCGGAGCCGTCCGCAAGCGGCGGATCACCCTGGCCGTCGCGGCGGCCGTGGTCGCAGGCGCGCTGGGCGCGGGCGGCTACCTGATGGCCTCCGGCGACGCGCAGACACCGCCGCAGGACTCGAAGCAGTCGTCCCAGGAGTCCCGGCCGTAGTAGGGCTCCGGGCCGGGAGCCGTTACGCTGGACGCGTGGCAGTCGTCGATGTATCCGAAGAACTGAAGTCCCTCTCCTCGACCATGGCGTCGATCGAGGCCGTCCTGGACCTCGACAAGCTGAGGGCCGACATCGCCGTGCTCGAGGAGCAGGCCGCGGCCCCGTCCCTCTGGGACGACCCGGAGGCCGCGCAGAAGATCACGAGCAAGCTCTCGCACCTCCAGGCCGAGGTCCGCAAGACCGAGGCGCTGCGCAACCGCATCGACGACCTCGCCGTGCTCTTCGAACTCGCCGAGGAGATGGACGACTCGGACACCCGGGCCGAGGCCGAGACCGAGCTGACCGCCGTGCGCAAGGCGCTCGACGAGATGGAGGTCCGTACGCTCCTCTCCGGCGAGTACGACGAGCGCGAGGCCCTCGTCAACATCCGTGCCGAGGCCGGCGGCGTCGACGCCTCGGACTTCGCCGAGCGCCTCCAGCGCATGTACCTGCGCTGGGCGGAGCGCCACGGCTACTCGACGGAGGTCTACGAAACCTCGTACGCGGAGGAGGCCGGCATCAAGTCGACCACCTTCGTCGTCAAGGCCCCCTACGCCTACGGCACCCTCTCCGTCGAGCAGGGCACGCACCGCCTGGTCCGCATCTCGCCCTTCGACAACCAGGGCCGGCGCCAGACCTCCTTCGCGGGCGTGGAGATCCTCCCGGTCGTCGAGCAGTCCGACCACGTGGACATCGACGAGTCCGAGCTGCGCATCGACGTCTACCGCGCGTCCGGCCCCGGCGGCCAGGGCGTCAACACCACCGACTCGGCCGTGCGCATCACGCACCTCCCGACCGGCATCGTCGTCTCCTGCCAGAACGAGCGCTCCCAGATCCAGAACAAGGCGAGCGCCATGAACGTCCTCCAGGCCAAGCTCCTCGAGCGCCAGCGCCAGGAGGAGCGCGCGAAGATGGACGCCCTGAAGGGCGACGGCGGCAGCTCCTGGGGCAACCAGATGCGTTCGTACGTCCTCCACCCGTACCAGATGGTCAAGGACCTCCGGACGGAGTTCGAGGTCGGCAACCCGCAGGCCGTCCTCGACGGCGAGATCGACGGCTTCCTCGAGGCCGGCATCCGCTGGCGCAAGCAGCAGGAGAAGTAACACCCTCGGTACGTCCCCGGGCCCCGCACTCCACCAGGTGCGGGGCCCGGTCGCGTACCGGGCCGTCCCGGCGACCCGTGCCCGGCCCTCCCCGGCCCGTACCCGGGACGCTCCGTGACGGCCGCGTGGATTCGCGGGCGCAAGCGGAAACTCCGCCACCAGGCGCTTTGTCGACAAGGGAACTGGCCGCGCCGGAGCCGTAGTTAAGGGTTTACGTCACAGTTGCATCGCCCCATGGCAGGCAAGTCGTGATCTTTCGGGCATCGCACGCGCAACGACCTTGACGCTGCTTCGGAAACTCGGAAGGGTGACCCACTGGCATGCGCAATTCTGGGGCGCGTGTGAACGGGGGCCGATCCAGTCGTGATTGCCGCCCCTGCTGCGCGGGGCCCCGAGCGCTGCCCCATGACGAATTGAGCTACTGGGGGTAGCAGCCAGATGACGAAGCAGATGCGTATCCGTGTCGCGCGCGTCGCCGCCGGCGCCGTGATCGCGGCCGGTGCGTCGCTCACGGCGGCCGGTGCCGCGCAGGCCGTGGACATCTTCGGCGAGGACAACCCGACGCCGATCCCGACCTGCATCCCGGGTGAGCCGGGCTGTGACGTGACCCTTCCGCCGGTGACCACGCCGCCGGTCACCACCGAGCCGCCGGTCACGACTCCGCCGGTCACCACCGCGCCGCCGGTCACGACTCCGCCGGTCACCACCGCGCCGCCGGTGACCACGCCGCCGGTCACGACCGCGCCGCCGGTCACGACTCCGCCGGTCACCACCGCGCCGCCGGTGACCACGCCGCCGGTCACCAACCCGCCGGTCACGACCGCGCCGCCGGTCACCGACTCGCCCACCGGCGAGCCCCCGGTCGAGACGGAGGAGCCGGGCCCCGGCACCACCACCGACCCGGCCCCGGGTGACACCGACGGGCCCACCGCCCCGAGCACCGGTGACACGGGCAACGGCGGCACGGACAACGGCACCGGCTCCGACGAGCCCGGCACCTGCACCGTGGACCTCGACGGCGCCGAGTGCGTCGACACCGGCAACAGCAACACCGACACCAACAACGCCGGCTCGCAGCCCGTGCAGCAGGGCCAGGCCAAGGAGGAGCTCGCCGAGACCGGCGCGGCCGAGACCTCCTTCCTGGTCATCGGCGCCGCGACCATGATCGCGGGCGGCATCGGCTTCCGCCTGCTGCCGCGCGTCGTCGCCGGCGGTCGTACCGCCGCCTGACGCACCCGCGTCCACGCATGACGAAGGGCCGGGGAGCAATCGCTCTCCGGCCCTTCCTCACACGCTTCCTCGTTCGACTTCCGGCCGGTGCGCGCGCCTTCCGCACACCGTCCGCCGTACCGCTACGCCGTACGGACGGCCGCGAGCAGGGCGATCGCCGCCAGCAGGGCGATCGCCAGCGTCAGCAGCGTCGCGGGGGACAGACCCTGCGGGCCCAGGCGCTCCCGGTTGGCGCGGCAGACGCGGCAGCGGCCCTCGGCGACCGGGGCCGCGCAGTTGGCGCACACCAGTCGGTCATAGGTCATGCGCTCTCCTCCTCCCGCACACTCCCGCACAGGGAGACACCAGGACAACGCCCGACGGGATACGGACGTTCCCTCCCACTGTGCCAGCTCCGCGGCGTTTCGGCGCGCCCCCACCGGCCGAGGCCGGGCCGCCCCCGAGGGCGAAAAAGGATAAAGCACGCAAGCCAGGACCGCGACTGCGCGGGGGATCTCCGTTCGCGTAAGGTCACGCTCACCTACCCCCGGCCGACCGTGGTGCATCCGTGATCCGATTCGACAACGTCTCCAAGTCCTATCCGAAGCAGAACCGCCCCGCGCTCCGGGACGTCTCCCTGGAGATCGAGAAGGGGGAGTTCGTCTTCCTCGTCGGTTCCTCCGGCTCCGGAAAGTCGACCTTCCTGCGGCTGCTCCTGCGTGAGGAGCGCGCCAGCCAAGGCCAGGTGCACGTCCTCGGCAAGGACCTCGCCCGGCTGTCCAACTGGAAGGTGCCGCACATGCGCCGCCAGCTGGGCACCGTCTTCCAGGACTTCCGCCTGCTGCCCAACAAGACCGTCGCCGAGAACGTGGCCTTCGCCCAGGAGGTCATCGGCAAGCCGCGCGGCGAGATCCGCAAGGCCGTGCCCCAGGTCCTCGACCTCGTCGGCCTCGGCGGCAAGGAGGACCGGATGCCCGGCGAGCTGTCCGGCGGTGAGCAGCAGCGCGTGGCCATCGCCCGTGCCTTCGTCAACCGCCCGATGCTGCTGATCGCCGACGAGCCCACCGGCAACCTCGACCCGCAGACCTCCGTCGGCATCATGAAGCTGCTCGACCGCATCAACAGGACAGGGACCACCGTCGTCATGGCGACCCACGACCAGAACATCGTCGACCAGATGCGCAAGCGCGTCATCGAGCTGGAGAAGGGCCGCCTCGTCCGCGACCAGGCCCGTGGCGTCTACGGCTACCAGCACTGACGGCGGGGGAACCAGAACACCATGCGCGCTCAGTTCGTGCTCTCCGAGATCGGCGTCGGTCTCCGGCGCAACCTGACGATGACCTTCGCCGTCATCGTCTCCGTGGCCCTCTCGCTCGCCCTCTTCGGCGGCGCGCTGCTCATGCGCGAGCAGGTCAGCACGATGAAGGACTACTGGTACGACAAGGTCAACGTCTCCATCTTCCTCTGCAACAAGACCGACGCGACGTCCGCGCCCAAGTGCGCCAAGGGCGCGGTCACCAAGCAGCAGAAGGACCAGATCGAGGCCGATCTGAAGAAGATGGACATCGTCGAGACCGTCCACCACGAGACGGCCGACGAGGCGTTCAAGCACTACAAGGAGCAGTACAGCGACACCGCCATCGCGTCCGTCATCACCCCGGACCAGATGCAGGAGTCGTTCCGGGTCAAGCTCAAGGACCCGGAGAAGTACAAGGTCGTCGCCACCGCCTTCGCCGGCCGGGACGGCGTGGAATCGGTCCAGGACCAGCGGAACATCCTGCAGAACCTCTTCGACCTGATGAACGGCATGAACATCGCCGCCCTCGGCGTCATGGGACTCATGCTGATCATCGCGCTGATGCTGATCGTCAACACCGTCCGCGTCTCGGCGTTCAGCCGCCGCCGCGAGACCGGCATCATGCGGCTCGTCGGCGCCTCCAGCTTCTACATCCAGATGCCCTTCATCATGGAGGCCGCCTTCGCCGGTCTCCTCGGCGGCGCGGTCGCCTGTGTGCTGCTGCTCGTCGGCCGCTACTTCCTCATCGACCACGGCATCGCCCTGGCAGAGAAGATGCAGCTGGTCAACTTCATCGGCTGGGACGCCGTGCTGGCCAAGCTGCCGCTCGTCCTCGCCATCGGGCTCCTCATGCCCGCCGTGGCGGCCTTCATCGCGCTGCGCAAGTACCTGAAGGTGTGACGAAACACCCCTCGCGAGGAACGGCGTCGTCCGGCCAAAGGCCGTGCGGCGCCGTTCGCTTGTCCTAGAGTGGGCGGCATGCCGGCCGGCACCGACGCTCTCTCACCCCGGCCCCGCGGAGCACTCCGTGGGGCCGCTCTGACGCTGGTCTTCGCCGGAGTCCTCGCCACGGCGGCCGCCACCGGCGCGCTGCCCCGGCAGGAGCCCGCCTCCGCCGAGCGGCGGCCCGCCGTCCCCGCCCCGCGCGGCTCGACGGTCGACCCCGCCGCCCTCAACCGGGCCGCGGCCGCGGCCATGGCCGACGGAAAGTCCGGCACCGAGGCCGCCGAGGAGTTCGTCAGCCGCAGCGGTGACCGCTGGGGCGCGGTGTACGACAAGAAGGAGTACGCCGAGTTCGAGCGGGCCCTGGACGGCACGTACACCGGCGTCGGACTCTCCGCCGGCCGCGCCGGCCGGGACGGCGTCCGGGTCACCCGGGTCCAGTCCGGCGGCCCGGCGGCGCGCGCCGGACTGCGGGCGGGCGACCGGCTCGTCTCCGTCGACGGACGCCCCGTCACCGGACTCTCCGTCTCCGAGGTCGTGGCCCTCCTGCGCGGTGACGGGGTGCCGGGCACGCCCGTCGTCCTGCGCGTCGAGCGCGGCCGGACCGCGTGGACGCAGACCCTCAGGAGGGCCCGGCTCGCCACCGAGCCCGTCACCGTCCGCGGGTACGACGACGGCACCCTCCTCATCCGGGTCGCCGCCTTCACCAAGGGGGCGGGCGCGCGGGTCCGCGAGGTGGTACGGGCCGCTCCGTCCGGTGCCGGCGTCCTGCTGGACCTGCGGGGCAACTCCGGCGGCCTGGTCTCCGAGGCCGCCGTCGCCGCCTCCGCCTTCCTCGACGGCGGCCTGGTCGCCACGTACGACGTGGAGGGCGAGCAGCGGGCCGTGTACGCGGAGCGCGGCGGTGACACCGGACGTCCCCTGGTCGCGCTGATCGACGGCGGCACCATGAGCGCGGCCGAACTGCTCACGGGCGCCCTCCAGGACCGGGGCCGGGCCGTCACCGTCGGCTCGCGCACCTTCGGCAAGGGTTCGGTGCAGATGCCGACCACCCTGCCGGACGGTTCCGTCGCCGAGCTCACCGTCGGCCACTACCGGACGCCCGCCGGGCACGCGGTGGACGGCCGGGGCATCACGCCCGACGTGACGGCGGGGGAGCGGGCCGAGGAGCGGGCCCGCACGGTATTGAGTGGCCTCGGAGGGGGCTCGTAGTGCGAAAATGACCGCACTATGGCTAAGGGACTCGTGAACGTGCAGGGCAAACCTGCGAAGAAGAAGACTGAGGACAAGGGGCCGGAGCGCAAGCTCATCGCGCAGAACAAGAAGGCGCGGCACGACTACCACATCCTCGACACCTACGAGTGCGGTGTGGTCCTCATGGGCACCGAGGTGAAGTCGCTGCGCATGGGCCGCGCCTCGCTGGTGGACGGCTTCGTCCAGATCGACGGCCACGAGGCGTGGCTGCACAACATCCATGTGCCCGAGTACACGCAGGGCAGCTGGACCAACCACTCGGCGAAGCGGAAGCGCAAGCTGCTGCTGCACCGCGCCGAGATCGACAAGCTGGAGCAGAAGGCGTCCGAGACGGGTCACACGATCGTGCCCCTCGCGCTGTACTTCCTGGGCGGCCGGGTCAAGTGCGAGATCGCGCTCGCCAAGGGCAAGAAGGAGTACGACAAGCGTCAGACGCTGCGCGAGAAGCAGGACACGCGCGAGGCGAGCCGGGCCATCGCGGCGGCGCGCCGCCGGGAGCGGGCGGCGAAGCTCGCCGCGGGCGGCTGACGCCGGGAATACGCTGGCACGGGTGGCCGTTGGTCACGTACGATGGGCCACGCACCTCACCGAGGGTGCGTGCATTTGAAAAATCAACATGGGGATGATCGGTTTCGACAGCGGATGTCGAAGCAGGGGAAGCGTGTCGAGGAAGCGGCAATGATCTCGTTAACCACATGCCGAAACCAATAATCGCCAACACCAAGCGCGATTCCTTCGCCCTCGCTGCCTAAGTAGCGACTTGCGAAGTGTCAGCCCGGGGCTGTTCCCGACCCGGATCCTGGCATCATGCAGGGAACTAAACCTTGATCCCGGTCACGGGGTGAAGAGGGAAATCAAACAGTGACTGAGCCCGTTCCGGACTTGTCTGGGTGATCCGGAGGGCCGAGAAACTCGTACCAGACTGCACACGGAGAAGCCCTGGTTCCGCACCGTTGGACGCGGGTTCGATTCCCGCCATCTCCACTCATCCCATGTGGGCAGAGGCCCGGCAGTCGCGACGCGACCGCCGGGCCTCTGTCATGTCGGCCGTCCGTAGGCGGCGGCGGACATGGGGACGGCATCGCCGTTCCTGGAACTGATGCGCACAGGGGTGCGGTCATTGTCGACCCGCTCGATGAGAGGGAAAGAGCGTGGTCCTTGCTTCACCGGCTGATCGACATCGCATCCCCCGTTGACCGAGAGTGGTACGAGGAAATGGTGCCGGACTAGTCCCGCACGGCGGTACCGGTGAGCGTCGCGGTCCGGAGTCCCGCCGTCAGGAGCAGGGCCAGGGCCGCCGCTGCCGCCGGGACGAGGTAGCCGAAGGCGGCGAACGGGGCGTGGTCGGCGGCGAGGCCGCCGGTGGCCGAACCCGCCGCGATGCCGGCGAGCAGGGCCGTCACGGCGAGCGTCATGCCCTCGTTGAGCTGCGCGGGCGGCGTGAGCCGCTGGACCAGGCCCATCCCCGTCACCATCGTCGGCGCCGTCGCCATGCCCGCGACAAGGAGACCGCCGGCCAGGGCGAGGAGCGAGCCGGTCGACGCGGCCAGCAGCGGCAGGGTCATCAAGGCGGCCATCGCGGCCAGGCAGGCGCGCAGCCGGGCGGAGCGCCGGGCACGGCCGTACAGGAGCCCCGCCGCGCAGGAGCCCGCCGCCTGGAGGGCGAGGACGGGGCCGGCGACCGGGCCGTCCACGAACGCCAGCGTCACCACCTCCATCGACCCGAAGACGGCGCCCGTGGCGAGGAAGACCGCGAGGAGGGGCAGCATGCCGGGCGCGCGGACCGGCGAGCCCGCCGCCGTCCGCGCGGCGACCGGCGGTTCCGTGGACCGCTGCGCCGCGAAGAGGAGCACCCCGGTCAGGAACAGGGCGGCGGCGACCAGCGTCCCCGCCTCCGGGAACAGCGCCGAGCACAGCACCGCCGCCAGGACCGGGCCCAGCACGAAACACAGCTCGTCGACGGCCTGCTCGAAGGAGTTGGCCGTGTGCAGGGCCGCCGGGTCGCCCTTCAGCAGGTGCGCCCAGCGGGCCCGGGACATGCCCCCGGTGTTCGGGGTGGTCGCGGTCAGGGCGGCGGTGGCGAAGAGGGCCCACAGGGGCGCCCGTTCGTGCACCCACAGCGCCGTCAGGACGTGGCCCAGGACCGCGTACAGCGTGGCCGGGACCGCGACCCGGGCCTGCCCGTACCGGTCGACCAGGCGGGCGACCAGCGGGGCGGTGACCGAACCGACGGCGAGGCCGGTGGCCGTCACCGAGCCCGCCAGCGCGTAGGAGTCGTACGCCGCCGAGATCATCATCACGTCGGCGACGCCGAACATGCCCATCGGCAACCGGGCGACGAGGTTGCCCGCCGTGAAGGCGCGGGTGCCCGGGAGGGCGAAGAGACGGCGGTACGGGCCGGGCGGGCGGGCGCGCGGCGCGTCGCGGAAGCGCGGCGCGAGGGCAGGGCCCGCCGGGGTGATCGTGAGGTCCGGATGAGGCATGGATCAAGGTTCGGGCCGGCGGCCCGCCCCGGTCCAACACCTGATCGGTGGTGATTCACGCACCTGTGTTGTTGAATGCGGCGTGGCCACTCCGCACGACATCGACCCCCGGCTGCTGCGCGCCTTCACCGCCGTCGCCGAGGAGCTCCA
>NZ_JAPSIW010000562.1 GCF_031178505.1 Streptomyces sp.
TCCGCTACTACGACCCGGAATCCGCCCGCTACCTCACCCCGGACCCCCTGGGCCTGGCCCCGGCCCCGAACCCGGTGGCGTACGTGCACAATCCGCATACGTGGAGCGATCCGCTGGGGTTGGCGCCTTGCCGCGACGAGGACCACTTGTTCCGGGGCACCACCGAATGGTTCGGCGCGAGCGCGGGGACAGCCGCGTCGGGGTTCACACCCACCTCGACCGATCCCGGCGTGGCAACGGCGTTCGCTCGACATTCCGAGCAGTTCGGCGATGCGGTCGTCCACCTAATACCAAGAAGCGCGCTGGAGGGCGTGCCCCTCGAACGAGGCTTCATACCCCCCGAAGCGGAGGTGGCGGTCGGTCTCCCCGCCGCGGAACTGGCCGCACGTGCCGCTGCCACCATTCCGTCCCCCGTCGCCAGAGAAATACTGGCCGCGATGGACATACATGTCCCGAAGCTGAACAATTACGGCGACATCACCGATGCCCTGAGATTCGACATACCCAAACTCACACCGGCCCAGATCAGCGAATTCATTCAGAAAGCCTATGAATATGTCGGAATTCAGTAAGCTTCAGGTCTATTCCGTGGAGCAGGAACGCCCCGACGGGGGCACCTGTGTGGTCCGGTGCATCGAGGGAGTCGTCCGCGTCGGGCAGGTTTTCCAGCTGGAGGGCGGCGAAGGGTCGGGGGAGATCCTTAAAACACTCACACTGGACCGGATCGAGCGTTACGGACGTTTCGTGGAGTTCTTCGACCCCCCGCACAACGCGCTGGTCCACTTGTCCGGCGGACCGCTCGCTCCACTCCGTTACGGAGACGTACTCGCATCTCGGCCGGATCCCCGTATCTGATCACCCACCTTCCGAGAAACGCCGGTTCCCTCCGAAACGAAAGGAGGCCCGGACCTTCGTCAGGTCCGAGCCCCCCTCTCACACGTCCCTCAGGACTACCGCGCCCCGTCCGGGTGCACCGCGTCCGTCACCGGGCGGTCCTCCGTGGGCTTGGCGGCGGCGACCGGCTTGCGGAGCTGGATGTTCAGCTCGCGCAGGCGGGCCTCGTCGAGCTCGGTCGGGGCGCCCATCATCAGGTCCTGGGCGTTGCCGTTGAGCGGGAAGGCGATGGTCTCGCGGATGTTGGGCTCGTCGGCGAGGAGCATGACGATGCGGTCGACGCCCGGGGCGATGCCGCCGTGCGGCGGGGCGCCGTACTGGAAGGCGCGGAGCATGCCGGCGAACTCGGTCTCGACGGTCTCGCGGCTGTAGCCGGCGATCTCGAAGGCCTTGAACATGATCTCGGGCTCGTGGTTCCGGATGGCGCCGGAGGAGAGCTCGATGCCGTTGCAGACGATGTCGTACTGCCAGCCGAGGACGTCCAGCGGGTCCTGGGTCTCCAGGGCCTCCAGGCCGCCCTGCGGCATGGAGAACGGGTTGTGCGAGAAGTCGATCTTGCCGGTCTCCTCGTCCCGCTCGTACATCGGGAAGTCGACGATCCACGCGAAGCGGAAGACGTTCTCCTCGAAGCGGCCGGCGCGCTTGGCGGCCTCGACGCGGACCGGGCCCATGATCTTGGAGACCTCGTCGAACTCGCCCGCGCCGAAGAAGACGGCGTGGCCGGGCTTCAGGCCGAGGCGCTCGGTGAGGGCGGCGACGTTCTCCTCGGTGAGGAACTTGGCGATCGGGCCGGTGAGGGCGTTGCCCTCGCCGACGCGGATCCAGGCCAGGCCCTTCGCGCCGAGGGAGACCGCGAAGTCGCCGAGCGAGTCGAAGAACTTGCGCGGCTGGTCGCCCGTGTCCGGCACGGCGAGCGCGCGCACGTGCTTGCCGGCGAAGGCCTTGAACTCCGACTTCTCGAAGACGTCGGTGAGGTCGACGAGCTCCAGGTCGGTGCGCAGGTCCGGCTTGTCGTTGCCGTACTTGAGCATCGACTCGCGGAACGGGATCCGCGGGAAGGGGGAGCTGACCGGGCGGCCGCCGCCGAACTCCTCGAACAGCTCGGTCATGAGCTTCTCGATGGGCTGGAAGACGTCCTCCTGCTCGACGAACGACATCTCGACGTCGAGCTGGTAGAACTCGCCGGGCGAGCGGTCGGCGCGGGCGTCCTCGTCGCGGAAGCAGGGCGCGATCTGGAAGTAACGGTCGAAGCCGGAGATCATCAGCAGCTGCTTGAACTGCTGCGGGGCCTGCGGCAGCGCGTAGAACTTGCCGGGGTTGAGCCGGGACGGGACGACGAAGTCACGGGCGCCCTCGGGGGAGGTCGCGGTGAGGATCGGGGTCGCCATCTCGTTGAAGCCGAGGGCCACCATCTTGGAGCGGATGGCGGCGATGACGGCGGAGCGCAGCATGATGTTGCGGTGCATGCGCTCGCGGCGCAGGTCGAGGAAGCGGTACTCCAGGCGCCGCTCCTCGTTGACGCCGTCGTCGGCGTTGATGGTGAAGGGGATCTGCTTGGCGGCGCCGAGGACCTCGACGGCGCCGACCTCGACCTCGACCTCACCGGTGGGCAGCTCGGCGTTGACGTTCTCCGCGCCGCGCGAGACGACCTTGCCGTCGACGCGGACGACGGACTCCTTCGTCAGCTTGTCGAGGGCCTCGTAGGCGTCGGTGCCGGGGCGGGCGACGAGCTGCGTGATGCCGTAGTGGTCGCGCAGATCGATGAAGAGGATGCCGCCCAGGTCGCGCCGATTGTGCAGCCAGCCGCTCAGCCGGACGTCGGTGCCGACGTCAGAGGCGCGGAGCTCGCCGCAGGTGTGGGACCTGTACCGATGCATCGTCGTTCATCCAGTCTTCGGGATCTTGGGGTGGGTCCGTCGCCCGGGGTCCCGGGGGACCCGTACCGCGGACCCGTCCAGGGTACCGGCCGGGCCGGGATCACCATTCGAATACCGTCGGTGGCGGCCCCCTGGCCGATATTCATAAAGTAGGGCAATGCGCACCGAGGACGTCCTGGCCGCCGTCGCGACGGGCCTGTGGCACTGGGACAACGCCTCCCGGATCGTCTCGCTCGACGCCGAGGCCGCCCGGCTGCTGGGCCTGCCCGCCGCCCCCGTCGAGCTGGGCGAGGCGGCGGTGCGGTCCCGTTTCCACCCGGTCGACTGGAACGAGATCGACGGCGTGGTCAACCTGGCCGTCGCCGAGGGCACCCTCGCCGAGGCCCGGCTGCGGATCATGGACGAGCAGGGCCGGGTGCTCCGTACCGTACGGACCCGGTCGAAGCCGTTCGCCGACGGGACCGGCCACCGGCTCGTCGGCACCCTCCAGGAGGTCGCCGAACCGGAGCCGGGCACCGCCGCCCGTACCCCCGTCACCGGCGACTGGCGCCGCTCCCGCGAGGCCTTCCTGCTCGACGCGGGGCGGGCGCTCGCGGAGGCCCGGTCGACCTCCGAGGTGCTGCGGGTGGCGGCCTCGCTGTCGATGCCCGGCTTCTCGCCGGACGGGCTCGCCGTCTTCGGCGTGTCGGGCGACCGGCTGACGGTCATCGGGCACCACGGGCAGCGGGACGGCGACGAGGGTCCCTTCACGTCGATGTCGCTGGACACCGACTACCCGGCGGCGGAGGTGGTGCGGACGGGCCGGGCGATCTATCTGCCGACCCCCGAGGAGTACCTGCGCCGCTTCCCGATGACCTGGCCGCTGGCGGAACGTTTCGGCCGCCGTTCCTGGGCCTTCGTCCCGCTCATCGTCGCCGGGCGCACCATGGGCGCCTGGATGGCCGCCTTCAAGCACCCGGTGGCCTTCACCCCCGACGAGCGCTCGGTCCTGACGACGGTGGCGCGGATGCTCGCGCAGGCCCTGGCGCGGGCGGGGGTGGCCGAGTCGGAGCGCGAGCTGTCGCTCGGCCTCCAGCGGGCGATGATGCCGGTCCTCGGGCCGGGCATCCCCGGCATCCAGGTCGCCGCGCGGTACGTGCCGACCGGCGGCGGGCTCCAGGTCGGCGGCGACTGGTACGACATGATCCGGCTGCCCGGCGGCCCGTCGCGCCCCGGCGCCGGCGGGTCGGACGCGGGGCGGATCGCCCTGGTCATCGGGGACGTCCAGGGCCACGACGTCCGGGCGGCGGGGCTGATGGGCCAGCTGCGGATCGCCCTGCGCGCGTACGCCTCCGAGGGGCACCGGCCGGACGCGGTGCTGTCCCGTGCCTCGCGGTTCCTGTACGGCATCACGGACGGGGACGACGGGGACGACAGCGGCGGCCCCCGCTTCGCGACCTGCCTCTACCTGGAGGTGGACCTGGCCACGGGCACGGTCGACATCGCGCGGGCGGGGCACCCGGACCCGGCGGTACGGATGGTCGACGGAACGGTTCTGCTCAGGCCCACCGCCGGCGGTCTGCCCCTCGGCATCGACCCGGACACCGACTACCCCACCACCCGCTTCACCCTGGAACCCGGCGAGACCCTGATGATGTGCACCGACGGGCTCCTGGAGACCGGCGGGCACGACCTCGGCAGCGGCTGGGAACGGGCCAGGCGGCTTCTGGAGGCGCACGAGGGCGAGGACCTGGAGACGCTCGCCGACACCCTCGTCGAGGCCGTCCACGGCCCGGCCTCCCACCACACCACCGGCCCGCTCGCCGACCGCCGCGAGGACGACATCGCCCTCCTGCTGATCTCCCGCCAGGCCGCGACGGCTGCCCGCGCGGCCCCCCGGCGCACCCTCATGACGATCGCGCAGGCCGAGCCCGAGCGGGTCGCCGAGGCCCGCGAACAACTGCGGCAGCTCCTGCACGACTGG
>NZ_JAPSIW010000052.1 GCF_031178505.1 Streptomyces sp.
CGCTCAGCAGCACCGCCGGGACGCCCGGTGCCCACAGGAAGGTGACGCCGCCGACCGCGGCGACGATCGCGCCGAGGGTGAAGGCGATGAAGAGGACGGTGATGGTGCGCCGGCGACGGGCGAGGACTCTGCCGCGGCGGGCGCGTTCGGCGGCGCCGCGGCGGAGCCGGGCGGGCCGGTCGCGGGCCGGTTCGGGCTCGGCGGCCTCCGGGGGGCCGGCCTGCTCCGGGAGTTCCAGGCGCGCTTCGGTCCTGGCCGCGGGCGCGGAGAAGGCCCGGACGTCGACCGAGCTGAGATGCTCGGTCACCGCGTCCGGGTCCACGTCGGGTACTGCTCCGTCCGCCGTCCGGTCCCGCTCCCTGAGCTCCTTGGCGTACCGGCGCTCCATGCCCGCCCGTCCGGACAGCAGCCGGATGGCGGTGCTGAAGCGTTCCGTGGGACGGGCTTCGTTCAGCTCGTCCTGCCGGCGGAGCCACATCGGCACCAGGTAGGCGGCCCAGGCCCCGACGATGACTGCGTAGATGAGGCCGCTGCTGCTCACGTCTCACACCGTAGAGGGGTTCGGAGACGGGCATCGGCCAATTGGCCCGGTGTGTCGCACGATCTGGCTGATATCACTGAACTTTTTTGTGATTGTTCAGATCGATTGGTGTTCAACTGACGATGAAATTCGAACACTTATTTTATTGTGCGGGGTGCTGACGTCGTGCCAGGTGCCAGCGCCGCACCAGCCCCTCCGGCACTTCCTCCGCAGTCAGCGCGTAGACCAGGTGGTCACGCCACGCCCCGTCGATGTGGAGATAGCGCGGACGCAGCCCCTCCTCACGAAATCCGAGCTTCTCCACGACCCGCCGCGAAGGCCCGTTCTCGGGACGGATGCAGACCTCCATCCGGTGCAGTCCGACCGAACGGAAGCAGTGGTCGACGGCGAGCGCCACCGCCGTCGGCATCACCCCGCGCCCCGCGACCTCGCGGTCGACCCAGTAGCCCACGTGGCCCGAGCACATCGAGCCCCAGGTGATCCCGGCCACCGTCAACTGGCCGACGAGCCGCCCCTGGTACTCGATGACGAAGGGGAGCATCCGGCCCGCGTTCGCCTCCGACCGCAGATGGCGCACCATCTGACGGTACGTCGGGCGGCGGCCGGCCGGGGCGCCCGGCGCGGGCGGCGGCACCGTCGCCTCCCAGGGCCGCAGCCACTCGCGGTTACGGCGGTTCACCTCGCGCCAGGCCCGCTGGTCCCGCATCTTTATCGGGCGCAGCAGCACGTCGCCGTCGACCAGGACCACGGGCCAGGACGGGATCATGACGTCGCGCCCGCTTCCTCCGGTCTGGGATGGTCGCCGCCCCGGATCTGGTCCACCGCGTGCCGCAGCAGCGGCTCCAGGACGGCGAGCCCGTCCCGTACCCCGCCCGTCGAACCGGGCAGGTTCACGATCAGCGTGCCGCCCGCGACACCGGCGAGGCCCCGGGAGAGCGCGGCCGTGGGGACCTTCTCGCGGCCGTACGCGCGGATGGCCTCCGGGATGCCGGGGATCTCCCGCTCCAGGACCCGGCGGGTCGCCTCGGGCGTCGCGTCGGTGGGCGAGATGCCCGTGCCGCCGGTCGTCACGATCACGTCGTACCCGGCGGCGACGCCCTCGCGCAGGGCCGCCTCGACGGGGGCGCCGTCGGGGACGACCCGGGGGCCGTCCACGGCGAACCGCATCCGGCTCAGGCCCTCGGCGATCAGCGGACCGCCCTTGTCCTCGTAGACGCCCGCCGAGGCGCGGTTGGAGGCCGTCACCACCAGGGCCCGGTAGGCGGCGGCCGGGGCTTCCGAAGGGGCGGCCGGCTCCGTGTGCTCCTCGTGGGCGCCCGCGACCCTGCCCGCCCGCGTCACGAGGCGCTCCGCGTCCAGTCGCCCGACTTGCCGCCGGTCTTCTCCTCCACCCGCACGTCGGAGATGACCGCGCCCTTGTCGACCGCCTTCACCATGTCGACGACGGTCAGGGCCGCCACCGACACCGCCGTCAGGGCCTCCATCTCGACGCCCGTACGGTCCGTGGTCCTGACCGTCGCCAGGATCTCCACCGCGTCGTCGGCGACGCGCAGGTCCAGGGTGACGCCCGAGAGGGCCAGCGGGTGGCAGAGCGGGACGAGGTCGGGGGTCTTCTTGGCGCCCATGATCCCGGCGATGCGGGCGGTGGCGAGCGCGTCGCCCTTCGGGACGCCCTCGCCGCGCAGCAGCTCGATCACGCGGGGCGAGACGAGGACCCGTCCGCTGGCCCGCGCGGTGCGGGCCGTGACGTCCTTCGCGGAGACGTCGACCATGCGGGCCGCACCCGCCTCGTCGATGTGGGTGAGTCCTTGCTGCGTGCTCATGGCCGTGACACTCCCGGTCGCTGTGTGGGACGACACCGTACCCCCACCTCCCCCTTCTCAGCCGAGGAGGACCACGTCCAGCTCCTCGCCCGGCGCCACCGACTCCGTCTCCTCCGGTACGACGATCAGGGCGTCCGCCCGTGCCAGCGCCGCGATCAGGTGGGAGCCGGCACCGCCCACGGGGGTGACGGTGCCCGCCTCCGCGTCGTACGTCCCCCGGAGGAACTGGCGGCGCCCCGCGGGTGACGTCAGCGGTCCTTGGGCGGCGAGCTCCGCCCGCACACGCGGCCGGTGGAGGTCCTCAAGGCCCCGCAGGGCCCGGATGGCGGGCCGCACGAACAGTTCGAAGGAGACGTACGAGGAGACCGGGTTGCCCGGCAGCGCGAGGAGCGGCACCTGCTCCGGGCCGATCGCGCCGAAGCCCTGCGGCTTGCCCGGCTGCATCGCCAGCTTCCGGAAGTCGACCTGGCCGTCGGCGGTCAGCGCCTCCTTCACCACGTCGTACGCGCCGACGCTCACACCACCCGTGGTGACGATCAGATCGGCCCGGATCAGCTGGTCCTCGATCATGTCGCGCAGCGCGTCGGCGTCGTCGGTGACCGCGCCCACCCGGTAGGCGAGGGCGCCCGCGTCACGCGCCGCCGCCGCCAGGGCGAAGCTGTTGGAGTCGTGGATCCGGCCCGGGCCCAGCTCCTCGCCGGGCTGGACCAGCTCGCTGCCGGTGGAGATGACGACCACCCGGGGACGCGGCCGGACCTTCACCGTGCCCCGGCCGATGGCGGCGAGCAGCCCGATCTGCGGCGGCCCCAGGACCGTGCCCGCCGCGAGCGCGAGCTCCCCCGCCTTCACGTCGCTCCCGGCGGCGCGCACATGGGCGCGGGCCTCGGCGGAACGGTGCACCCGGACCGTGCCTCCGGCGCCCTCCGGGGCGGTGCGCGCGGAGCGCATCCCGGCGGCCGCGCCCCCGCCCGTACCGCCGTCGGTCCACTCGACCGGGACGACGGCCTCGGCGCCGGGGGGCAGCGGGGCGCCGGTCATGATGCGGGCGGCCTCGCCGGGGCCGACGGTGGGCAGCCCGTCCGCGCCGGCGGCGACGTCCCCGATCACCGTGAGCACGGCGGGGAACTCCTCGGTGGCGCCAGCGACGTCGGCGACCCGGACCGCGTACCCGTCCATGGAGCTGTTGTCGAAGGGCGGCAGCGCGGCCGGCACCGTCACGTCCTCGACGAGGACGCAGCCCTGGGCGTCGAGCAGCTGGAGCTCGATCGGTTCGAGCGGACGGACCGTCGCGAGGATGTCGGCCAGGTGCTCGTCCACCGACCACAGCCCGCGCGCCGGGCCGGCGCACGGGTCGGCGGCACCCTGCCCGTGGTCGTGCCCGTGGTCGTGGGCGGGGCCGGGGGAGGGTGCCGTGCTGCTGCTCAAGGTCCTACATCTCCTCGCTGACGTATCTCCGGAGCCAGGCCCGGAAGTCCGGTCCCAGATCTTCACGCTCGCACGCGAGTCTGACAATGGCACGCAGATAGTCACCCCGGTCGCCGGTGTCGTACCGGCGGCCCTTGAACACGACGCCGTGGACCGGCCCGCCGATCTTCTCGTCCGTGGTCAGCTTCTGCAGGGCGTCGGTCAGCTGGATCTCCCCGCCCCGGCCCGGCTCGGTCTCCCGCAGCATCCCGAAGACGGCCGGGTCGAGCACGTACCGGCCGATGATCGCGTAGTTGCTGGGGGCCTCGTGCGGCTCCGGCTTCTCGACCAGGCCCGTCACCTTCACCACGTCGGAGTCGACCGTCGCCTCGACCGCCGCGCAGCCGTACTGGTGGATCTGCGCCGGGTCGACCTCCATCAGCGCGATCACGCTGCCGCCCTCCCGCTCCTGGACCTCCACCATCCGCGCGAGCAGCGGATCGCGCGGATCGATCAGGTCGTCGCCGAGGAGCACCGCGAACGGCTGGTCGCCGACGTGCGGGGCCGCGCACAGCACCGCGTGGCCGAGGCCGCGGGGGGCGCCCTGGCGTACGTAGTGCATGGTCGCGAGGTCGTTGGACTCCTGGACCTTGGAGAGGCGCTCGTCGTCCCCCTTGCGGCTGAGGGCCTCCTCCAGCTCGTAGTTGCGGTCGAAGTGGTCCTCCAGGGGCCGCTTGTTCCGGCCGGTGATCATGAGCACGTCGGTGAGGCCGGCCGCGACGGCCTCCTCGACGACGTACTGGATCGCCGGCTTGTCGACGACCGGCAGCATCTCCTTCGGCGTCGCCTTGGTCGCCGGGAGGAAGCGGGTGCCGAGGCCGGCGGCCGGGATGACAGCCTTGCTGATCCGGCCGAGGCTGGGGAACGACTGAGTCATGCCGTGCACCTTAACGGTTGGGAATGAGGGGAAGATGTGGATCCGATTAACTTCGCCCGCATAAAGACAGTTACGAGAGGTTCGCGAAGTTCACGTGAGGCCGTCATGACCGCGGAGTTGTCCGAGAAGACCCTGTTGCGCCGCCGCCTGCTCGACGCGCGCGCCGCGCTGTCCGCCGAGTCCCTCGGACGGACGTCCGCGGCGCTCGCCGAGCACGGCCTCGAACTGGCCGAGCTGGCCGGGGCGTCCACCGTCGCCGCCTATGTGTCGGTGGGCCGCGAGCCCGGCACGCGCGCCCTGCTCGACGCGCTGCGCGAGCGCGGGGTACGGGTCCTGCTGCCGGTCCTGCTGCCCGACAACGACCTGGACTGGGCGGAGTACGAGGGGCCGGGGGCGCTGGCGAAGGCGGGTCGCGGGCTGCTCGAACCGGCCGGCCCCCGGCTCGGTCCCGAGGCGGTGTGCGCCGCCGACGCCGTGCTGCTGCCGGGGCTCGCCGTGGACGGGCGGGGCATGCGGCTCGGCCGGGGCGGCGGCTCGTACGACCGGGTCCTCGCCCGGCTCGCCCGGGCGGGCGCCGACCCGGCCCTCGTGGTGCTCCTGTACGCGAACGAGGTGGTCGCCCGGGTCCCGGAGGAACCCCACGACCACCCCGTGCACGCGGTGGTCACCCCCGAGGGGGTGACGCGCTTCCGGCCGGCGGGGCCGGCGGCCTGACCGCCCGTGCCCCGGAGGCTCCGGGCCGGGCGGCCGTGCGGGTGGTCCCCGGCCCGGGACCGCCCGGCCGCTCCTACGGCTTCAGCGTCAGCGTGTCCTCGGTCGCCGCGGCGACCGCCTCCTTGCCGAACGGCCAGTCGTACAGCTCGCCCTTCGCCCACGTGTCCGTCTGGTCGGTGTAGTGGTCGTGGAAGGCGTGCCCGGAGGCGCCGGTCAGGTTGACCCAGCGGGACCTGTCCCAGTCGCCGACGTTGACGACCATCCGCATCGACGGCACCCAGACGACCTCGTAGCCGCCGGCCGCGTTCCAGCCGGTGGCGTCGACCGCCGCCTCGCCGCCGCCCAGGTTCCAGGGGCCGCGGTTGAGGAGCTTGCGCACGGCGCCGGGCCCGGCGGTGCCGAGGGTCTGGTTCTCCAGCGTCAGCTGGTGCAGCCGGCCCCAGCTCCAGGTGGAGACGTCCTTGCCGAGCTTGGCGGTCAGCTCCCAGCGGGCGTCCTTCATGGCCCGGGCGAGCAGCTGGTCACGGGTCTCGGTGGCCGCGTCGGTACGGCTGCCGGGCGTCTTCCACCAGTCGTTCCTCTCCTGCTTCAGGAGCGGGCGGACCACCTCGTACCAGCGGTCGCCGCCGTCCGGCTGCGCCGAGTCCGCGTCGCGCTCGCCGCACTCGCGGACCGGCTCGCGCTGCTCGTCGACCGGGCCGGTGGCGTCGGCCGGGATCACGTTGATGCAGTCGCCCTCGGCACGCACCTCCCTGGGCAGCTTGTTGCCGAAGGCCAGCTTGAGGACGTTGCGCCAGACCGCGTTGAAGTAGGCGGCGGCGGCCGAGTCCGGCTCCTGCGTGTAGTCCCAGCCCTCCAGGAGCTTCTGCGCCTCGCGGACGTACGGGTCGGAGATGTCGATCTTCAGCAGGAGCGGGTTGAGCAGGGCCGCGATCTGGCTGCGGTTGTCGGTCTGCATGGTCCGCATGTCGTCCGGCGAGATCTTGCCGCCGTCCTTGATCTTCGACTCGATGAGGTCGTTGATCCGCTGGCTGCGCGCGCCGTAGCCCCAGTCCTTGGTGAGCAGGTCCGGGTAGGTCTTCGGGTCGATCACGGCCTGGTTGGCGGTGACGATGTAGCCGCGGTCCGGGTCGTACTCGTAGGGCAGCTGCTCGAAGGGAATGTAGCCCTTCCACTTGTACCTCGAGTCCCAGCCGGGCGCGGGCAGGGTGCCGTCGCCCTTGGCGCGCTGCGGGATCCGGCCCGGGGCCTGGTAGCCGATGTGGCCCTCGGTGTCGGCGTAGATCAGGTTCTGGGAGGGGACCTCGAAGAACTTGGCGGCGGCCCGGAACTCGGGGAAGTCCTTCGCCCGGTTGAGCGCGAAGATGGCGTCCATGGAGCGGCCGGGCTGCAGCGCGGTCCACTGGAGGGAGACGCCGTAGCCGGTGGCGCGGTCCGGGGCGGAGTTGCCGACGGGGGCGGTCTGGCCGACCTTCTCCAGCTCGGTGGAACGGTCGGAGACGAGCGGTCCGTTGCCGGTGGAGCGGACGGTGATCGTACGGCTCCCGCCGCCCGCGATCCTGATCGTCTCCTCGCGGGTGGTGAAGGGGCGGACCTTGCCGTCGACGAGGTAGCCGTTCGGGCCGATCTTCTCCAGGTAGAGGTCGGTGACGTCGGCGCCGAGGTTGGTGAGGCCCCAGGCGATGGAGTCGTTGTGACCGATGACCACGCCGGGCATGCCGGAGAAGGTGTAGCCGGCAACGTCGTAGCGGCAGGTGGCCGAGACGGAGCGGCAGTGCAGGCCCATCTGGTACCAGAGGGACGGCAGCTGCGGCGCGAGGTGCGGGTCGTTGGCGAGGAGCGGCTTGCCGGAGGTGGTGTAGCGCCCGGCGACGACCCAGGAGTTGGAGCCGATGCCGTTGCCGTTCGGGCCGAGGAGCGACGGGACGGAGTCGAGGACCTCGGAGAGCGCGCCGAGCTGGGACTGGGCGCCGAGCGCGGACTGCGCGTCGGCACCGGAGCCGGTGCCGGTCCCTGAGCCGGTCCCCGTGTCCGTACCGATGCCGCTGTCCGTGCCCGTGCCCGTGCCGGAGTCCTCGGAGGTGCCGCTCTCGCCGGAGCCGGACTTCGGGTCGAAGGCGCCCGTCGAGTCGTCGACGGCGCCCCGGTCCACGATCGGCTGGTGCAGGGCGTACGGGTACTCCGGGTACAGCTGCTTGATCTGGGCCGCGGACAGCCGGCTGGTGAGCAGCGAGCGGTCGATCTCGTCCTGCATGTTGCCGCGCAGGTCCCACGCCATGGCCTTGAGCCAGGCCACCGAGTCGACCGGGGTCCACGGCTCGATGGTGTAGTCGTGGGAGAAGGAGAGCGCCGCGTACTCGACGGAGACGTCGGACGGGTCCCGGTCCTTGAGATAGGCGTTGACGCCCTCCGCGTACGCCTGGAGATACTTCTTCGTCTCCGGCGACAGGCGCTTGTCGTACTCCTCCTGCGCGACCCGGCGCCAGCCGAGGGTCCGCAGGAAGGCGTCCGTGTCGACCTGGCTCTCGCCGAACATCTCGGAGAGACGGCCCGCGGTCATGTGCCGGCGGACGTCCATCTCGTAGAAGCGGTCCTGCGCCTGGACGTAGCCCTGGGCGCGGAAGAGGTCCGCCTCGTTGTCGGCGTAGATCTGCGGGACTCCGTTGGCGTCCCGCTTGACCTCGACGTCGCCGGACAGGGCGTCGAGCCGGATCTCGCCCGTCGTCTGCGGGAACGAGCCCCGGACGGTGCTCACACCCCAGTAACCGCCGGCCCCGAAGCCCGCGACCAGCGCGAGGACCAGGACGAGGAGGAGCAGGCGGGCACGCCGCCCTTTCTTCTTGGCGGGGGGCGCGGTCGTGTTGGAGGGCATCGCTGTCCTTCGAGGGGCAGGGTGGTCCTGGAGTACGGGAGCAACCTTAGGCGCAGCACCCGGACGCCTCGGACGCGGTGTCAGGAAGAGAACCGTACGGATGAGCGAGGGCAGGCAAAGACGGCGTCAAGAAAACGTTAAAGATTAGGTAAGGTAACGAAGTACCGGCCGCTGGAGGAACGATCCGGCTGGCGTGCGAGGGGAAGGAACGGCACTGACTGTCCACCAGCTCAACGAACTCCTGCTCATCTGTTCCCTCGTGCTGCTCATCGCCGTCGCGGCCGTACGGATCTCCTCCCGCAGCGGGCTCCCCAGCCTCCTGCTGTACCTGGGGATCGGCATCGCGATGGGCCAGGACGGCGTCGGCGGTGTCGCCTTCGACAACGCCGAGCTGACGCAGGTCATCGGCTACGCGGCCCTCGTCGTGATCCTCGCCGAGGGCGGCCTCGGCACGAAGTGGAAGGAGATCCGGCCGGCCCTGCCCACCGCGGTCGTCCTCTCCACCCTCGGCGTCGCCGTCAGCGTCGGCATCACCGCCGCGGGCGCCCACTACCTCGTCGGCCTGGAGTGGCGGCAGGCGCTCATCATCGGCGCGGTCGTCTCCTCGACCGACGCCGCCGCCGTCTTCTCCGTCCTGCGCAAGGTGCCCCTGCCCTCGCGGGTCACCGGTGTCCTGGAGGCCGAGTCCGGCTTCAACGACGCCCCGGTCGTCATCCTCGTCGTCGCCTTCTCCACCGCGGGACCGGTCGACCACTGGTACGTCCTCGTCGGCACCATCGCCCTCGAACTCGCCATCGGCGTCGCCATCGGCCTCACGGTCGGCTTCCTCGGCGCCTACGGCCTCCGGCACGTCGCCCTGCCCGCCTCCGGCCTCTACCCGATCGCCGTCATGGCCATCGCCGTCGTCGCCTACGCGGCCGGCGCCCTCGCCCACGGATCCGGCTTCCTCGCCGTCTACCTCGCCTCGATGGTCCTCGGCAACGCCAAGCTGCCGCACGCCCCCGCCAACCGGGGGTTCGCCGAGGGGCTCGGCTGGATCGCCCAGATCGGCATGTTCGTCCTGCTCGGGCTGCTCGTCACCCCGCACGAGCTGATCAACGACTTCTGGCCGGCCGTCGTCATCGGCCTGGTCCTGACGATGGTCGCCCGGCCCATGGAGGTGCTGGTCAGCCTGCTGCCCTTCCGCATCCCCTGGCAGGAGCAGGCGCTGATGTCCTGGGCCGGCCTGCGCGGCGCGGTGCCCATCATCCTCGCCACCATCCCGATGGTGGCGCAGATCGAGGGCAGCGAACGGATCTTCAACATCGTCTTCGTCCTCGTCGTCGTCTACACCCTCGTCCAGGGCCCGACGCTGCCGTGGCTCGCCAAGGCCCTCAAGCTCGGCGACAACGCCGGGGCCTCCGACCTGGGCGTCGAGTCCGCCCCGCTGGAGCGGCTGCGCGGACACCTGCTCTCCGTCGCGATCCCGGACGGCTCGCGGATGCACGGCGTGGAGGTCGGTGAACTGCGCCTGCCGCCGGGAGCCGCCGTCACCCTCGTCGTACGCGAGGAGGCCAGCTTCGTGCCCGGGCCGACCACCGTCCTGCGGCACGGCGACGAGCTCCTCGTGGTCGCCACCGACCCGGTGCGGGACGCGACCGAGCGCCGGCTCCGGGCGGTCGGACAGGGCGGCAAGCTGGCCGGCTGGCTCGGCACGGGCGACGGCAGGACCGAGGTCACGACCACCCCGACCCGCTTCCGCCTGCCGGGGACCCGCAGGCGGAAGCCGTCGAAGGCCGGACGCGGAAAGCCGCCGAAGGCGGGGCAGGGGAAGCGGAGCACCCGGGGCCCGCGCTAGGGCGGCCTTCCGGCTCCGCGTGACGTGCGCCACGGCGGGAGCGGCGCACATCCCCGGATTCGGGCACGAAAACCAGGCATGGAAAGAGGGGCGGGGGCGTTTCCCAGGCGGGAGGACGCTCCTCCCCTGTACCATGAAGGCACACCTGATCGAACCAACTCTGCCTGACGCAGAGCTGGCGCGACCGTATGGCGGCCGTGGCGCCCCTCCCCGCAGTGGGGCCGGCCCGGTATCTACCGCAGTTCCGCGCAAGAGGACAGCTCTCGGCGACATCGGCACCACCGTGCCGGGCGCGCTACCAGGCGGCAGAAAGGCAAGGACCGTGGCGTCCACGGTCAACTCCTCCGGGAAGCGGCCCGGCTACGGGCAGCTGCTGCGCACCCCCGGTGCGCTCTCCTTCCTGATCCCCGGCTTCGCCGCCCGGCAGCCGTTCGCGATGCTGACCATCGGCATCGTCCTGCTCGTCCAGCACACCACCGGCTCGTACGGCAGCGCGGGCGCCGTCGCCGCCGCCACCGGCGTCTCCATGGCGCTCTTCGCGCCGCAGAGCGGCAAGCTCGCCGACCGCTTCGGCCAGCGCGCCGTCCTGATCCCGGGCGTCCTGGTCCACGCGGCCTCGGTCTCCCTGCTCGTCGCCCTGGCCCTGGGCGGCGCCCCGCTGTGGGTCCTGTTCCTGGCCGCCGTCCCCGCCGGTGCCTCGGTGCCGCAGGTCGGTCCGATGGTCCGGGCACGCTGGGCCGCCAAGCTCGACGGCACGCCGCTCATGCAGACCTCCGCCGCCTTCGAATCGGTCACGGACGAGTTCACCTTCGTCGTCGGCCCGGTCCTCGCCACCGCCCTGTGCACCGGCGTCCACCCGGCCGCGGGCCTGATCGCCGAGGCCGGCCTCACCCTCGTCGGCGGTCTGTTCTTCGCCGCCCAGCGCGCCACCCAGCCCGCCCACGGGGCGGTCGCCGCGGCCGCGCACGGCGACGAGCCGCACCGCTCCGCCCTGTCCATCCCCGGCGTCCGCGTCCTGATCGTCGCCTTCCTCGGCATCGGCTCGGTCTTCGGCGGCATGCAGGTCTCCCTCACCGCCTTCACGGAGGAGATCGGCAACCCCGGCGCCAACGGCGTGCTGTACGGCATCTTCGCCGCGGGCAACATGCTCGCCGGCGTCGCCATGGGCGCCGTCGCCTGGAAGATCGGGCCCCGCCGCCGCCTCATCCTGGGCTACGCGGGCCTCACGGCCGCCGCCTCCCTGCTGTGGACGGCGCACTCCGTGCTCCTGCTCGGCGCGCTCGGCCTGGTCGTCGGCCTGTGCATCGCCCCGGCCCTGATCACCGGCTACACCATCGTCGAGACGCTGATCCCGGCCTCGGCCCGTACGGAGGCCTTCACCTGGCTCACCGGCGCCGTCGCGCTCGGCCAGGCCGCGGCCGTCACGGTCGCCGGCCGCCTGGCCGACGCCCACGGCGCGAGCACCGGTTTCCTGGTGCCGATGGCGGGCACGGCGCTCGCCCTGGTGACCCTGCTGGCGCTCCGCTCGCGGCTCAACCCGCGCGAGGCGAGCCGGGTCGCGGCACGTGGTGTCGGTCACCGAGTCCCGGTGGCGGTGGACTGAACCGGCGGAATACGTCAGTATGGATCGTCGTTAGCACTCGATGAGTGTGAGTGCCAGGAGGAAGACACGTGCCGACCTACCAGTACCAGTGCACCGAGTGCGGCGAGGGCCTCGAGGCGGTGCAGAAGTTCACCGATGACGCGCTGACCGAATGCCCCAGCTGCAAGGGCCGCCTGAAGAAGGTGTTCTCGGCCGTCGGCATCGTCTTCAAGGGTTCCGGCTTCTACCGGAACGACAGCCGCGGCTCCTCGTCCAGCAGCTCGCCGGCGTCGTCCGGCGCGTCGAAGTCCTCCACGGGCTCGGCGTCCTCGACCCCGTCGGCCTCGTCCTCCTCGGACACGAAGCCGGCCGCGTCGACGTCGTCGTCCGGTGCGAGCAGCTCCACCTCGGCCGCCTGAGCCGATCCCCGTCCTGCCGAGGGCCCCGTCGCGATGTGCGGCGGGGCCCTCGGCGTTCTGCCCCTTCACCCCTGCGGGTGAAGGGGTTTTCCACAGGCGCGGGCCGGTCCACAGGCCGGAGCGGGGGACGGGCGCGGCGAGGAGAGTGAGGGGCGACGGGCCGCCCGTGCGGGCGGTGCGTCGGTACGTTCCCGACTCCTCCGACCGAACAGGCGGTGTGCCCCGTGGTGTCCGTACGCGCAGTGGAGCCCGAGCTCCTCACCCCCGGCCTTCCGGGTTCCCTTCCCTCGCCCTCCCCTGCCTCACTGTCCTCCTCGCTCTCCTCCTCCGTTTTCGCCGTCCCGTCGTCGTCCGTTCCGCCGCCGTGCGCGGTGCCGGCCTTCGCGCCGTTGCGGGTACGGGGCGGGAGGCGGGGCCGGCCGCGGCTCGGGCGCGGTGGCGCGGGGAGGGCGGGGCCGCGCCGGGGGCGGGTGCTTCCGGCGGCGCTCCTGGCACTCGCGGCCGCCTCCCTCGCCGTCGCGGGCGGAAGCCCTCCTCCCCCGCCCGGGCCCGAGCCCGCGACGGCCGCCGTGCCCGCGGCCCGGGCGTCCGGGGCCGCGCGGCCGGTGTCCGCGCCGGTACGGATCGCGGACGCCGCGACCGTACGGCTGCTGCGGCCCGGCGACCGGGTCGACGTGATCGCCGCGCCGTCGACGGCCCTCGGCGGGGGCGGCGCGGCGCGGGTGGTGGCGCGGGGCGCCCGGGTGGCCGCGGTACCGCCCGGGAACGCGGCCCGGCCGGACGCGGGGGCGCTGGTCGTCCTGTCCGTGCCCCGGTCGACGGCGGTGGCGCTGGCCGGTGCCGGCGTCACGTCCTCGTTGGCGGTGGTCCTGTGCTGACGCTCGTCGCCCCGCCGTTGATTCACCTTCACGGGTGTACGGATTGGACGTTTCTGCGGCCCAGGCGGCCTAATGACTGCGCACACTGCAGTACTCGCGACGAAAGGCACCTTGGTGGCCGAGAAGAAGGAAAGCGTGATGGCGGGCTTCAAGGCCTTCCTGATGCGCGGCAACGTGATCGATCTCGCGGTGGCGGTCGTCATCGGTGCCGCGTTCACCAACATCGTGAACTCGGTGGTCAAGGGCGTCATCAACCCGCTGGTGGGGGCCTTCGGCACGAAGGACCTGGAGAGCTACCAGTCCTGTCTGAAGGGCCCCTGCCGGATCGACGACGCGGGGAACGCGGTCTCCGGCATCCCGATCATGTGGGGCACCGTGCTCAGCGCCGTCCTCAGCTTCCTGATCACGGCGGCCGTCGTCTACTTCCTGATGGTCCTGCCGATGGCGAAGGTCCTCGCCAGGCGCGCCGCGCACGACAAGGCGAAGGAAGGCGTCCAGGAGACCATGGAGATCAGCGAGCTGGAGGTCCTGAAGGAGATCCGCGACCACCTCGTGGCCCAGCGCGGTCCCGTCCCTGGGACGGGCTCGGGCCCGGGCACCGGCTCCGCCGGGGGTTCGGGGGCGCACCCCACCTCCTGACCCGCGCGGCGCGGGGATCTCAGAGGTGGTGCGGCGGCTTCTCGTCGAGGAAGCGCGCGAGGTCGGCGGCGCTGTCGCCGCCGGCGGGAGGCCGCTCGCCCCACCCGCGGTCCGTGTCGTCCGCGGACTGCTGGTCCAGCGGATCGTCGAAGACGAGTGCCGGCTTCGGAGTGTTCTCGGAGTGTTCGCCGGACTGCTTCGCGTCTCGCGGGCCGTGGGCGGGGGCGGTGCTCATGTCTTCAGGGTACGCCGCGGGTCCCGCCCCGCACCCGCCCGGCCGGGCGGGTGCGGGTCAGCGGTCGTCCGGGTCGAGCGCCCACAGTCCGAGCACCACCAGGAACGACAGGACGAGGAAGCCGGCGCCCCACCAGGCGGTGCCGGTGTCACCGGCCATCCACTCGTCCACCACCACCGTCAGGCCCCAGAGCTGGCCGGCGACCACGGTGAGCGCCAGTGCCAGACGGGCCGACAGTTTCGAGGAGCGCTCCGGCTCCTGTTCCGTGCCCGCGCCCGGGCCGGGCCCGGTGTGCCGGGTCCGGGGGTCGCCGTAGCCGCTGGTCGGGCGGAGCTGCGGATAGCGCTCGCGGACGGGCCGGTTGAGCCGCGGCTCGGCGCTGCCGGGGGTGTAGGCGGGCGGGCGCGGGGCCCGCGGATCGCGGGGAAAGCGCGGTGCGGTCACGGGCGGTCGCTCCCTTCGGCCGGGGCGGAGGCGTTCCGGCAGAGGGCCGTGTCGCCGCCCTGCTGCCGGCAGAGGGCCTCGCGGGCGTCCTCGCCGGAGCGGGCCGTGCCGATCGCCCAGACGCTGCCGTCCTCCCGCTCCTGGAGCAGCACCTTCGGCAGCGCGCGGGGTGGCGGGCCCGCGGTGACGGCTCCGGTGCGGGCGTCGAAGACGCCTTCGTGGCAGGGGCAGTACAACTCGCCCTCGCCGCCCCGGTCCCTGCGCCACAGGACCGCGCAGGCGAGGTGGGTGCAGACGGCGGAGTAGCCGGCGAGGGTGCCGTCGTCCATGCGGACGGCGATCGCCCGGTCCTCGGCCCCGGGGTAGCGGAAGGCGAGCGACTCCCCCGGCGCGATCCGGTCGGCGATCCTCCTCGGCTCGGGCGGTCCCTCGCCGTCGCCGTGCCGGTGGAGGACGCCGGAGGCGACGGCGACCCCGCCGACGGCCAGACCGCCGGAGACGGTGGCGACGATGCGCAGGTAGTCGCGGCGGGTGGTGAGGGAGTCGGCGGCGATCCGGTCGTGCAGCGCCTCCTGCGCGGCGTCGGCGGATCCCGGGGCCGGCGGCTGCGGGTCGGTCACGCTCACCGGACGTCCTTTCCGTTGATCTCCACGACCGGCAGGCCGCCGGGGACGGGCCACTCGACCTTGTCGGCCGGGACGACCATGGCGACGCCGGTGGTGACGGTGGTCGAGCCGAAGGTGAAGGAGTCGGCGACCTGGACGCCGGGGCGTTCGGTGCGGAGTTCGTCGAGGGTGCCGTAGAAGAGGGCACCGGTGGGGCAGACGGTGGCGCACATCGGGGCGAGTCCGTAGGAGGTGCGGTCGTAGCAGAGGTTGCACTTCATCTGGAGCTTGGCGCCCAGGTCGATCTTCGGTACGCCGAAGGGGCAGGCGTTGACGCAGTTGGCGCAGCCGATGCAGCGGGTGGTGTCGGCCTCCTGCACCACCCCGTCGGCGGTGACCAGGATGGCGTCGGCGGGGCAGACCTCGGCGCAGGGGGCGACCGGGTCCTCGCAGTGCATGCAGACGGTGGGGAGGGAGGCGACGGAACGGCCCTCGTCGGGGTAGTCCAAGTGGATCATCGACTTCCCCCGGTGGGAGTCGCATTCGCGGCAGGCGGAGACACAGGCCTGGCAGCCGATGCAGCGGCCCGGGTCGATGAAGAGGGTGCGGCCCATCATCGGTGGCTCAGCTCCTCTCGGCGGTGCCCCGGCCCTGCGGGGCCGTGGGGGGCAGGGGGTCGGTGCGGGAGACCTGGGTCTCCGGGTCGGCGGTGCGCCCGGGGGCGGTGGGGGGCGGGGGGACCTGGTCGACGCGTTCGGCGGGTTCGACGCGGGCGGCGCACACCTTGTACTCGGGGATCTTGGAGCGCGGGTCGAGGGCGTCGATGGTCAGGGTGTTGGCGGCGGTGGGGACGGGCCAGTGGTAGGGGACGAAGACCGTGTCCGGGCGGATGGCCTCGGTGACCAGGGCGGGGAAGACGGCGCTGCCGCGGCGGGTGACGACGCGGACGGGGTCGCCGTTGCCGAAGCCGTGGGAGGGGTGGACCTCGACCCACGGGCGGGGGGTCTGTTCGACGAGGGCGCCCAGACGGCGGGTCTGGTTTCCGGAGAGGAAGTGGGCGACGGTGCGGCCGGTGGTCAGCGAGAGCGGGAACTCCTCGCTGTACGGGTCCATGGGCGGATGCCATTCGACGACCTGGAGGTGGATCTTGCCGTCGGGGTGGTAGGTCCTGCCGTCCTCGAAGAGGCGGGGGGTGCCCGGGTGGTCGGTGGAGGGACAGGGCCAGGCGATGCCGCCGGTCTCCTCCAGGCGCTCGTAGGTGATGCCGTAGTAGTCGTTGACGGTGCCGGCGGAGGCGACGCGGAGTTCCTCGAAGACCGAGCGGGAGTCGGGGAAGTCGAACTTGTCCCCGGCGCCGAGCCGGCGGGCGAGTTCGCGGATGACCCAGGTGTCGGTGCGGACGCCCGCCGGGGGCTCCTGGGCCTTGTTGTGCTTGACGACCCGGGCCTCGGCGTTGGCCATGACGCCTTCGTCCTCGGCCCAGACGGTGACGGGGAGGACGACGTGGGCGTTGGCGGCGGTCTCGGAGAGGAAGAAGTCGAGCTGGGCGTGGAACTGGAGGGTGTCGTAGCCCTCCTTGACGGTGGCGTGGTGGGGGAGGGAGACGAAGGGGTTGTTGCAGATGCCGATGAGACCGCGGATCTCCTGGCGCCGCATCTGCCAGACCATTTCCATCATGGAGGTGCCGGCGGGCGGCAGTTCGGCCTCGTCGATGCCCCAGATCTCGCAGATCTGGCGGCGGTGCTCGGGGTCGGAGATGGAGCGTCCGCCGGGCAGGAGGTCGGACTTCTGGCCGTGCTCCCGGCCGCCCTGGCCGTTGCCCTGGCCGGTGATGGTGCCGTAGCCGGCGCCGGGCCGGCCGATGTTGCCGGTGGCGACGCAGAGGTTGATGACCGAGAGACAGTTCTCGACGCCCTGGGAGTGGTGCTCGATGCCCCGGGCGTGCCAGGCCATCGCCTTCTCGGCGCCGGCGAAGAGGCGGGCCACCTGGACGATCTGCTCCTCCGGGACACCGCAGATCCGCGCGGCGCGGGACGGCGGGTACTGGGCGACGGTCGCCCTGACCTCGTCCCAGCCGGTGGTGTGGGCGGCGAGGTAGGCCTCGTCGGTGAGGCCCTCGGCGACGACCACGTGCAGGACGGCGTTGAAGAAGGCGGAGTCGGTCCCCGGTCTGAGGGCGACGTGGATGTCGGCGGTGCGGGCGACGGCCGTCTCGCGCGGGTCGACGACGATGAGGGTGGCGCCCCGGTCGCGGGCTCCCCACACGTACTGCGTCATGACGGGGAAGCACTCGCCGACGTTGGAGCCGGCGATGAGGAGGCAGTCGGTGAGGAGGATGTCGGAGAAGGGGTTGCCGGCCCGGTCGATGCCGAAGGCGAGCTTGTTGGCACCGGCGGCGGAGACCATGCACAGACGCCCGTTGTAGTCGACGTGCCGGGTCTTCAGCGCGACCCGGGCGAACTTGCCGACGAGATAGGTCTTCTCCGAGTACAGGCTCGCCCCGCCGAGGACGCCGAAGGCGTCGTTGCCGTACTCCCCCTGGACGCGGCGGATCTCGGCGGCGGTGTGGTCGAGGGCCTCCTCCCAGGAGACCTCGCGGAACTCCTCGTCGCGGTGGCGGCGGAGCAGCGGGCGGGTGAGCCGGTCGGGGTGGTTGACCTGCTGGTAGGCGTTGATGCCTTTGGGACAGAGCCGCATGCGGTTGATGTCGTGGTTGCGGGGTTCGACGCCGAAGACCTTGCCGGCGTGGTCGACCCGCAGGTACATGCCGCACTGGACCCCGCAGAAGCAGCAGTGGGTGGGGACGAGGGTCTCGCCGCGCTGGTCGGCGTGCCACCGGTCGGCGGGCAGCGCTCCGGCGTCCCGGAAGGCGCGGGCGCCGGGCGGGGCGACGGAGGGGTCGAGCGGCAGCGCCCGTGCGGGCGGGTTCGCGGGGTCGGTCG